>JBBQKP010000125.1:0-9783 GCA_038326995.1 Tepidisphaerales bacterium | reverse complement strand
GGACGCTTGGCCGCGGCCGTTTCTAAAAATTCGGTGATCGTAGCCGTGGATGACTTAATCTGCGTATCCATTTCGTGAGTGCTTTGGTTTTCGTTCATGGATTACTCCCATTCACTCCGCGAGCGGAGTCGGCCGGGAAATCGCTTTCGATCGTCTCTTCGCTTTCGATTTCGTTGAGATACGTCAAGGCCCGCTCGAGCTCACTTTTGAGGTGACGCACTCGCAGAAGGGACCTGACGCGTGTGATCAGTTCGAACTTATTCACCGGCTTGCTGATGAAGTCATCGGTGCCGACCTCCGACGCTTGTTCGATATCAGAAAGTTCGTTGAGTGCGGTGACCATGAGAATTTGAATGTCGCGTGTGGCGGGGTCGCTCTTGAGCTGCTTGCACACCTGAAACCCGCTCATGCGAGGCATCATGATGTCGAGCAGAATCAGGTCGGGCTGGTCAGCGGCGACGCGCTCGATCGCCTCAACACCGTCGGCCGCGGTCGATAGCCGCACCGGCAAACTCTCTAAAAACGCCAATAGCAACTCGACGTTCTGCGGATTGTCATCGACGATCAGGATTGACGAATTCGCCAGAAATGATTCGTGCTTCACGCCGACCTGCGACAAAACGCCGGGCGCTGAGGAGGTTGTAGTATCCGTGGTCATGAGCCAACAGTTTACACGCGATCGATCCGTTGTCGTACAACGTGACGATGAATTGACCACGCGAAAGGGTCGGGTGCTCCACTTCCTGACCATCGCACCCTACACTGCCGCGGATGAAACAGCCGAGTCTTATTGAGTTGCTGGACGTCGCTGCAGAGGCGGCGTATCTGGGCGGAAAACGTGCGTTGGCGTATTTTGATGCCGGCGTCATCGTCGAACACAAGGCCGACAATACGCCCGTCACCCGGGCCGACAAGGAAGCCGAACTCGTCATTCGCGAGCATCTTTCACGCTATTTTCCGACCCACCAGATCGTCGGCGAGGAACACGGCAAGACCGTCGGCGATGCGGCGTATCAGTGGTACGTCGATCCCATCGACGGCACGAAAAGTTTCATTCACGGCGTGCCGCTCTGGGGCGTCGTGATCGGCTGTGTCATCGATAATATTCCACAGATCGGCGCGGTGTATCTTGCGGGCGTGGATGAGCTTTATCTGGCCGCCCACGGGCACGGCGCGACCCGCAACGGCCGCGCGTGTCGATCGAGCCAGGTGACCGAATTGAAAGAAGCAACGCTGCTCGCCGGCAGCATCACGCGGGCGATCAAGCGAAGCGATGCGTACATGACCTTGGCAGATCAGGTCAGGCTTAATCGCGGATGGGGCGACGTGTACGGCTACATGATGGTCGCCAGCGGGCGCGCGGAAATCATGCTCGATCCGGCGATCAATATCTGGGATATCGCAGGCGTCGCGCCGATCGTTCGCGAAAGCGGCGCGTTCTTCGGCAACTGGAAGGGCGAAGCGACCATCCACGGCAAAGACGCGATGGCGTGTGCGACGCCGCTGCTGTCGCAAGTGCTGCAGGTGGTCAGCAACGGCTGAGTCATACGCTCTCATCTCAACGTGCTGACGTCTGATTCTTTAGCAGTGTGCGCCGTTCCAGTCCCATTTCTACGCCTCAGGCCAAACCTCCATCGACACACATTTTCAATCTTCATCGACCGGCATGCTGCTGGCACTCGGGTGCACCGTCTGCTGGTGCGGCAGTGCGATTTTCTTCGAAGCGGCGGGCAGACGTGTCGGCTCGACCGCCGTCAATCTTCTACGATTCGCCGTCGCCTTGCCCCTCCTGGCTCTCATCAGCTATCTCGCATACGGCCAGATCATTCCGACCGCGCCGCCCAAGAACCTTGCACTGATCGCCGTGAGCGGGGTCGTCGGTTTTTTCATCGGCGACATGATGCTGTTTCGCGCCTTCACGCTGATCGGCGCCCGGCTGGCGATCACCATGATGGCGACCACGCCCATCATCACCGCCGCGATTTCCTGGCCCGTTTTGGGTCAGACGCTGGGCCTGGTGAACGTGCTGGGGATCGCCATCACACTGGCGGGCGTGGTGTATGCCGTCACCGAGCGGGCGACGGATGCGCTGCAGTCTCAAACACGAAGAGAACGCAAACTCGGCCTGTGGCTCGGGCTGGGCGGCGCGGTGAGTCAGGCCGTCGCGAATGTGCTGGTGACGACCGGGATGGACCTTGGCAACGGCACGCAGGTTCATGCGATCAGCGCTACATTTTTTCGCGGCGCGGCGGGGGCGATCTGCTTCATCGTGCTCATCGCCCTTTCACGACAGACAAAGAGAGTCGCCAGCGCGGTCAAAGACAAAACAGCCATGAAACACATTGCGATCGGCGCACTTTTTGGACCCGTGATCGGCGTTTCATTACTCCTCGCCGCCTTTCAACGCACCAGCACCGCCATCGTCAGTACGATCACCGCGACGCAGCCCATCATGATGGTCGCGGCGGTGTTCATCGCACGCGGCGAGAAACCCACGCAACGCGGAGTTGTCGGGGCAATCGTCGCAGCACTGGGCGTGGCAGTCCTGCTGCTCGGTTAGAAACGTTCGTAAAGAAAAGCCCCGATCCCGGGCGAAACGGTCGGCCGAATTGTGCGATTAATCCATCCGCGGGTTCAGCAATTCCCAGACCGCCGTCAGCATTTCAGCGACTCCCTTTTTCGTCGCACCGCTCATCACCAATACTTTTCTTGGCTTGAGCTTTGCCACCAAATCGTCGGCAAGGGTCGTGTCGTCTCCCAGAAGGTCGAGCTTGTTCACGATCACGATCTCCGGCTTGGCGGCGAGATCCGGACTGAACTGCTCGAGTTCATTTCGAATGACCTGATAGTTGTAGAACGGGTCGCTTTCGTCTTCGGGCAGAACTTCGACCAGATGCACCACGACGCGGCAACGCTCGATGTGCCTGAGAAACGCGTGGCCTAGCCCCGCGCCAAGGTGTGCGTCTTCGATCAGCCCCGGGATGTCGGCGAAAATGACGCGGCGTTCCATGTCGAGCTCGGCGATGCCGAGCTGCGGTTCGAGCGTGGTGAACGGATAAGCCGCGACCTTGGGCCTTGCGGCACTGATCACTGAAAGTAACGTGCTCTTGCCCGCGTTGGGCTTGCCGACGATGGCAACATCGGCGATGAGCTTGAGCTCGAGTTTGAGGTTGCGCTCCTCACCGATGGTGCCCGGTTCGGCGAATCGCGGCGTCTGGTTGACGGAATTTTTAAAGTGCCAGTTTCCGCGTCCGCCCTTGCCGCTTTTGCAGATGACCACACGCTGGCCGATGGTGCTGAGATCGGCCAGGGTCACGCTCTTGTCCAAATCATGAACGACGGTTCCAAGCGGCACGTGGACGACGAGGTCATCGCCCGCCTTGCCGTACATTTTCTTGCCTTGCCCGTGCTCGCCTCGCGGCGCAGTCCAGTGGTGCTTGCCGGCAAAATCCAGGAGCGTGTTTTTGTTCGGGTCGGCGATAAACACGATCGACCCGCCGTGTCCGCCGTCCCCGCCGTCAGGGCCGCCACGCGGAACGTATTTCTCGCGTCGAAATGACACACACCCGTTACCGCCGTCGCCGGCCTTTGCTTTGATTGTTGCTTCGTCGACGAACATGGTTTCAGTGAGCTTCTGGAAAATGGGTAAAAAACAGTCGTAAAACAGCGTGGAGAGAAGCCGACATCAATGAGTCAGATTTTTCCTTCTGATCCACTTTTGACCATCGACTGGCGACTGTCACATCGGTTCTTTCTCTTTCGTCTCCTCGTAGACTCGAAGGAGTTTTTCCTTGTCAAAAATCATTTCCTGTCTGGTCATGCCCACGATGTCGTAAAGGCTGGTGAGCTCAATCGCGTCCACGGGGCAAGCTTCTTCGCACATGCCGCAGTAGATGCAGCGAAGCTCGTCGATGTCAAATTTAATGGGATACTTCTCACGGTCCTGCCAGGGCGATTCGCCCGCCTCGATGTGGATACATCGGGCCGGACATGCGGTCGAGCACATGAAGCAGGCGACGCACTTGACGCGTCCCTCTTCGTCTTTGTTGAGGCGATGCATGCCGCGATAGGTCTTGCTTACGATCCCGCCGTCTTCGGGCGCGAGATCTTCTCGACGTTCTTCGGGATACTGAATCACCTTGTCGCGCCCGGTCCAGACGCGAAACATATGCTTCAAAGTAGTCGCCAGGCCGATCGCGACCTGAGGCACGTAGAACTGATCTGCGGGCGATAGGCGCGGCTCACCAAGAACAAGAACGTCTGCTTCCTTCATGCTCAAATGATAGCACAGCTGGCGCGCGGGCGATAGGCGCGAGGCAATGACTGCCGGTGTGATGAGAGGGCGTAAAATGCAAGACACTCGACACGAATGGTGCCGAGTGTCTTGTGTTGGTCATCAACTCAAGCCCGGATTCCAGAGCAAGGCGAGACGGTAAATGCCAGATTAGTTGAGGCCATTGTTATCGAAGAAATTTCTATCATAGAGAAAACCAAAGCCGTAGGTGAAGCGGAAGGCATTGCGGAAGGCGGCGAGGAACGGCGCACCGGCGTTTGTTCCAACCATGATCTGGTCGTTGGGGCGAATGTAAATGTCCGGTTCGAGGCCCGCGAAAATCTTCTCCAAATCGACGCGAACGAAGATTTCCTGGTTCGGCCCGACGCGACGAATGATGTCCGTGCGAGCGGGAATCGCGACCTGATCGAACATGCCCGCAGAAACGATGGCGTTCTTCAGTGTAATCTTTCGGCCGGTCATGCTGTAGACGCCGGTCCGAGCCACGTGCCCGCCCATGTAGTATTCGCCCACTTCGAGATTCTGCACGATAATGAAATCGCTCGGTCGAATAACGATGTTGTACCTAAACGAGCCGTCAAGCAATGGTTTAAGCGGCACACGAATGACTTCTTTGTCATCAGGTTCCATGGGCGCATTGAAACCCTCGAAACTTGTCGAAGAGGGGCCTGTGAATGCGAGTGAGTCGGAGACGACTTTAGGCGTCATCGGGTCGGTCGTGGGCAAGAACTGTGAGGGCTGATCAACTATTACCGGCCCGCCTTCGATCTGAACTGATCGGCCGTCGGTCGAACCCGGGAGAGTAATGGGTGTAGTCGCCGGGAATACAGTCGAGTCGCTCGCGTCAATCGGCTGATTCGCCATAAACTCACCGGAAATGTTCCCGGCGAGAACCAGTTGAACGGCTGATGATTCCAATGATGAGGACGCGACCGGCTGACGGCTTGGCAATGCGCCTTGGGGGAGAAGCGGATCGACTGCGGGAGGATTGGAGGGTGAAGTCGGCGCCGTGGGATCAGAAGGCGTAGAAGGGGTCGCCCCGGCGACTTCCTTCTTGCGAATGACGTACACGTAATCCGAACCGACCGTCTGAGGCTGGCCTGCCTGAAGCAGCGCGTCCATCAGTCGGTAGTCATTCTTCTCAATCAAGTATTGTCCTGGCGTGGGAATTGCGCCGCCGATGCGGAAGGCACGGTTGCGAGCTTCCACTACAGTGACAGTCACGGTTGAAGTGTCCGCCAAAATCTGTGCATCAAGATATGCTTTCTTAACCGCGACTTCGGTTTCGTACTCCGTCAAACCCGCCACCGTAATGGGATTGGGCAGATTGGGCATGCTGATTTTCCCGCCCGAAGTAACGCGGCGGGGCTCGGTGGACTGAATCCCCGGGCCAACAAGATCGGTAATATTGATCTGAACGAGATCTTCACTTCCGAGCTTATAATCGTCGTCGGCGACGACCAAGTCCTCCGCCTTCACTTCGCGGGCCTGCGGAAACACCGTATCATAAGGCTCAAGCCCCACAGATAGCCGGTCAAGAATAGGCACGATCAGCGGCGTCTGTTCGTATCGGCCGACCTCACCCGGGTCGATCCAGCTCTTCGTGCCACACCCGACCGAACCGGCCGCTAAAATGGTCAGGCTCAGCCCTCCGAGTAAATAAGCTCTGGAGGCAGGAGTCCTCGAGTTCTTACCTGCCAGATTATTATTCAAATTATCGATCGGCGAGACCGTTTGTGCACACTCGTTTTGTGCGCAGGCCTTGTTGGCAGATCGTGAAGAAACCGTTGATTTCAAATTCGTCAGACGCAAGCGATGCTCCTTTCGGGGCGAACCATCAGTCCATTTCTTAACACAAGAATCGCCCGTTTCAGCAAGTTTCCCTACTGCCTTTAGCGATTCTACTGGAATTATCGGCCGCTGCTGCGCGTTTGCTTGAACCTCGCACGCTCGCATTGGTTCTCGCCTACGCACACACCGACCGACTTCTAACCCACCATACTACCGCCACATACTTCAATGCAAGAACGAACCGCCTGCATAACCGATATATTGAGAACGAAATGTTCCAGTTATGACGAGCATACAGGCGAGAGCAATCAATCTCATCCGTCAGATCCTGCGGTTGAGGATTTATCGATTGTTCTTTGGCTTCGTCAGCCCGTCCAACAAGCCAGGAATCAGCCCCTGCTGCGCGTTCTGCTGTATCGCGCGGCCTATGTCGAACTGTGGATTATCCAGACTGCCCTTGATCGGCACGATCAGCGTAGGCCCGAGGAACCGCTGTAAATCGCTGGCCTTGATCAGACTCGTCGGAAACTCAATTTGTGTATTTTTTAAGCTGAACGTTTTCAGGTCAATCCTGCCCGCAAATCGCAAAGGCAATTCGACGATCCTTTCCACTTGTCGTCCGCGATCATCCGTCACGGTTTCTTTTCGCTCGAGCGTGATGGTTAGGTCGGACACGCTCGTGCCGTCCTTTAGCTCCAGCACAGATCCGCGGATGTGCCCGCGAAGGCCGTCGGTGCCCAGGTCCAAAGCCTGCGATAAAAGTCCGGGGATCATTCCGTCGAGATAGAGCTGTTCGATGGAAAGCTCCATAACGCCCTTCTGATCGCCGCGAGCGCTGACCAGATCACTCGGCACATTGTCGAACTGCCTGATCTTCAAATTGACAATGCCGAACGCCTTTTCGGTGTTGCTGAAAAGCACGCTGGCGTATTTGCCGAAACTCGACGCCATCTGCGGATTGAGTTCTACGTCCTTCAGGAACTGTGTATCTCGGCGAATTGAAATGGTCGGAACAGGGCGGGTCAGATCGACGACGATTTTGCCAAGTGACATTTCGCCCTTGTTCAGCGCGATCGGAGCGGCGTCTTTGCCACTGCTGGAGAGCGTGAGAATTCCCTTCTCGATGGTTACGGGCAGATTCGCCTGCTGCATCCACAATCCCTTATCGGGCGCTTCGAAGTGATCGACCGTGATCTCGCCCGACGCGCTGAGGAAGCGGATCGACTCTCCGAACTCCGCGGGCCGGCCGTTGACCACCGCAGGAAATTTGCCGCTCACGTCGAATCGCTTCTTGTACTTGCCTTTCGCCACCACACCTCGGCCCAGCGACTCGCCCGTCGGATCCATCATCGGCCCGAGGATCGGCCAGAGCTGCTCGAGGTCGTAGCTCAAATCCAGTGCGACATCCTTCATCACACGTTCGGTCGAGAATTGATTCACCGTGCCGGCCGCGACGAGTTCGAGCGAATCATTATCAGGGGTAAAAACCCGCAATTTCGCAATGCCGACGGTGTCTTTTACTAAATCAAGTCGCAGGTCGTTGTCCATGCGAAGCCGGTCCGACGGGAATGGGCTCGCGCTCTTTTCTCTGGATCGCAGCTTGGTGAACGATACCTCGCCGACGAGTGCGATTGCGGAGCCTTCGGTCTTGAGCCTCTGCGTGAAACTGACATTGCCCAGTACGCCGATCGGTGCTCCGCCGGTGGCGACCTCCAGCAGATCAGAGATGAAATCCAGGCGTGCGGTGGCGTCGACGGCGCCTTGCGCCTTCGGATTCCCGGCCGGGTCGGTGATGACGATCGGCTCGATCATCTTGAAACGCCCTTCGCCAAACAGATCGCCCTCAAGACGCGTCACCTTGACGTCTTTCAACGCCTTGGCGAGGTCGGACTGAGATGCGTCCGAGCGAATTTCTACCGACAACGCCAGTGTCATCGGCTTCTCGGGCGTGAAGCGGACGTCGCCACGCGACATCGAAAGCTTCTCAACACCCGGCACATCGAAATCGACCGCGAGCAGCCCCGCCTTTTCTTCATAGCCCGCCTTCCCGCCGAACGTGAGTGAACCGCTGTTGATGATCAGCGGCGCGATTGTCTTATCAACAGGCGACATGCCCGCTACCAGTGCGTTCACCTTGGCGATACTCTGGATGCTCCCCGAGAAATTCGCCGCTCGAAGCATTGATAACGTCGCGACCGGTTTGCCCTTCGTGTCTGTCAACCGCACGTCCACGTCTGACAATTTCACATTGCCAAAGCCGCTGACGACGTCCGCCCACGCGGTGATTCGCGAAAAATCCTCGGGCGTAAACACGCGTGAAATGAGCTGAACATTTTCGCCCTTAATGGCATCGCCCACGTCAAGATTCGACAGCACGGCATCGGTGCGAATCTCGTACTGCTTCTTTTCGCTGTTGGTGTCGAACGCGAGGGTGAACTGCGCTGTTCCACGCTTCACGCGTGTAGACGGATCGGCATCTGGAGCCGCGATCGCAGAAAGCCGTGCGACGTCTGCAATGCCTGAAATCGTTCCGGTTCCGACCGGCAACTTCCCCGCCGCCAGCGTGACGACCATCGGCGCGTCGCCCTGCTTCTGCACGTCCAGCAACTTGCTGCTGCTGGTCACATTGAGCCTGGAGATCGAGAGCTTGGTGATGTCGGTGTTCTGCTCAATGTCGGCGATGAACTGTGTTCGAAGCGTCTCGTTCTCAAGCAGCTTTCGATCATTCAGTGTGACGGTGACCTCGCGCGTGTTCACGCCCGCGTCGACGCGAAACGTCTTTGCGGATTCGAACGGGTTGCCCGTTGTCTTCATCGCGAAATCGACTTTGCCGCTCAGCGTCAACTTGCCGACGAGTGCTTCGATATCGACGAACTGTGCGACCTGCGACTGCAGCTTATCGAGGTCGGCCTCGGCGGTGATGTTGAACGCGTCGATCGCGCCCGAACCCTTCACCGTCGCCAGCGGCGAGGTAAGATTCAGAACCACGTCTTTCACCTGTTCGACCTGGAGTTTGCCGTTTGCACTCGGCACGAACGCCGATGCCTGAAACGTCGTGTCGTCGAGTGAAATCGCCCTGCCGTCGTTCGTGCCGCGGACGCCCTGAAGTTTCGTCAACTGACCCACCGAAACGCCGTCCGCTTTGATGTCGATGCCCGCGGTATTCTCGAACGCCCCGCCCTCGATTTTGACATCGGGCAGAAGCTTCATTGTGGAGGGAAATTGCGACGCGAGGGTTTTCAGATCAACGCCTGTGGTCGCGATTTTCAGTTTGCCCGTTCCTCCGGGGGCAAGCCCCGACGCGAGGTTGGAGGCGGCGATCTGATCAATCTCGCCGCTGATGTCGATGTTCACCAAAGCGCTGCGAATTCCGGTGTTGGTGATGACGATCTTCTCTCCTTGCCTTTTGACGGACGCCGGCAGTTTAATCTCGCTCAGTCGCAGAATGTCGCCGTTGAGGTGTGGAGTATCGAGAAGAAACTGCGTGGCCGTGAGGTCGCTGTCGATCGACGCATCAAGCCCCGGTTTGAGATCGAGCTTCGCCTGTCCGTTGACCGCGCCTTCGATTCGATTGACCGGAATGCCGAGCGGCGCGAGCACGGCATTCAGCACCGACAAATCAATGCTGCTGAGGGTGACATCGGCGCGGGCCGAGAGCTTGGTCGGGTCGGTTTTAATGATGCCCTTATCAACGGCAT
>JBBQKP010000124.1:0-9910 GCA_038326995.1 Tepidisphaerales bacterium | reverse complement strand
ATCGAAGTACGCGAACTGGGCGATGAACCGCGCCGACCTGCTCGTCACCATCGGCGCCCGCTTCGACGACCGCGTCACCGGCAATCTCGCCACCTTCGCCCCCAACGCCAAGATCATCCACTTCGACATCGACCCCTCGAGCATCAGCAAGAACGTCGATGTGGACATCCCCGTCGTCGGCGACGCCCGACAGTGCATCGAGGAAATGCTCCAATATATCGAGCACCGCGACCGCACCGAGTGGTTCGCCCAGGTCGACGCCTGGAAGAAACGCTACCCCTTCAAGTATTTCGACGATGCCAAGCTCGCCAAGCCCCAGCAGGTCATCGAGGAAATCTCCAAACAGACCCGCGGCGAGGCCATCGTCTCCACAGGCGTCGGCCAGCACCAGATGTGGGCCGCCCAGTTCTATCGCTGGCGCTTCCCGCGACAATTCGTGACCTCGGGCGGTCTGGGAACGATGGGCTACGGCCTGCCCGCGGCAATGGGCGCACAGCTGGGCGCGCCGGGCAAGACCGTCATCGACATCGACGGCGACGCATCCTACCTCATGACGTGCTACGAACTCGCGACCATCGCCGAGTACAACATCCCCGTGAAAGTCGCCATCCTCAACAATGATTTCCAGGGCATGGTCAAGCAGTGGCAGGATTTGTTCTACCAAAAGCGCTATTCGCAGACGGTCATGAAGAATCCGAACTTCGCCGCCATGGCCGAATCGTTCGGCATCAAGGGCATTCGATGCGACGACAAAAGAGACCTGCCCAAGGTCGTCGATCAGATGCTCAGCCACGACGGCCCGTGCGTCGTCGACTTCTTCGTCGAGCCCGAAGAACACGTGTACCCCATGGTGCCCAGCGGCAAAGGTCTGCACGAACAGGTTCTGGGAACGGTTGGCATGAGCGAGTCGCCGCTAAATAATAACTCACGCCAGGAAGCCAATCTCGCTGACAACGCCGACAGTTCGCTGGCGTAAAATATTCAACTCACAAACCAAGTCATTCCGACTGCCCCGGCTCTGCTGGGGCAGTCTCGTTAAACAATCAGTCGAGCCGAATTAAACAAGCCGTGCTGAAGTATCTCATCCTCGCCGTCGGCGTTGTCGCAGGCGCGAGCAGCGCGCTGTTCATACAAGCTTCCACGACTCCGCCCGGCACGGTCGTCGCGGTACGCCTTCTTCTTGCCGCGCTGGTGCTCTTGCCCGTGATGATCTGGGACATGAAGCGCGACGGCCGCGTTTGGACCTTTGCAAAATTCTGGCTCCCCGTCGTGCCCGGCGGGATCATGATGGGTCTGCACCTGATCACGTGGACGATCGGCGTTCGCCAGACGTCGATCGCCAATGCTTCGTTGATCGTCAATCTCATGCCCGTCGCGATGCCGTTCGTCATGTACTTTGCCGCGAAGGAGAAGATCACGCGATTCGAAATCCTCGGCTCACTGCTCGCGCTCACGGGCGTCGCGGTCCTGACGATCGGCCAGGCCGAGTTTTCATCCCACAGTTTTCGCGGCGATCTCATCTGCAGCGGGTCGATGATGCTGGCGGTGTTCTATCTGGTCAGCGCCAGGCTCTTTGCCAAGGGCAGGCCGCTCTGGACATACATCGTGCCGCTCTATTTCATCGCCGGACTTCTCGCACTGGCGTTCAGCGTTTTCGAGTGGCCCAGGCTCGCCCCGCCGTCCACGCACGAAGTCGTCATGCTCGTGTGCCTCGCATTGATCCCCACCGTCATCGGTCACTCGGCCATACAGGTCTCGATGCTGCAGATGCGGTCGCAGGTCGTCTCGATCGCCAATCTCGGTCAGTTCATCGTCGCCGCCGTCATGGCTTGGGTGTTCTTCCATCAAACCCCCGCCGCGTCGTATTTCATCGCAAGCCCGCTGATCGCATTGGGCGCACTGATCGTCGTGTTCGGTTCGTCAAAACGGGCTGTGCAAATGAAAGAGCGATAAGCGTTCAAAGCAATATCAACCGAGTGCAGACGCAATAAAACTAGCCGCGCAGGTTACTAGGCGGTTCCTGAGAATTGAAATAAAAATTCCAAGATGCGGATGCGGATTCGCGTCTGGCCCGTCCGGCAGGACATTGCGTTGCTTCACGAGTAGAAGGCTCGTTACGAAATGCAGAAGGAAGGTGTCCTGCCGGACGGGCCAGACACGCGTCAAGACGCCGCAATGCAATCTAAAATTTCGCGAGTGTGAATGCCCGTTGACTGTGCTCGTGGCGAAAACAATTTCATTTCGCATCAGACTTGCCGCGAAAGTCGAGTGATCGCGCTTTCAAACGCCGTGCGCGCAAGCAGGCTCGCGCCTGCGGCGAAACGGATCGTCAGAACATCCGATTTGTCTTTTCATCGTTCAAAACCTCGCTCTGGCGATGGAATTTCCGGGCGCGCTGCTAGACTTTGATCTATGCCAGTCGGTTCAATCGCCAACTCAGAGGCCGCCTTCGCTCGTGCTCGAAAAGTCCTGCCGGGCGGAGTGAACTCGCCCGTGCGTGCCTACAAAGCCGTAGGCGGGACGCCGGTGTTCATCAAGGAAGCGAACGGTTGTCGCGTGACCGACGTCGACGGCAACGTCTACGTGGATTACGTCATGAGCTACGGGCCGCTCATCGCCGGGCACGCCAACGAACGCGTCGTCGCCGCCATCGGCAAGGCCGCGGGTCGGGGCAGCAGCTACGGCATGCCGACCGAAATCGAAACCCACCTCGCCACCACCATCACCGACGCCCTGGACTCGATGGACGTGATCCGCTTCGTCAACAGCGGAACCGAGGCGGCGATGAGCGCCATTCGCCTCGCACGCGCGGCCACCGATCGCGAGATCGTCGTCAAGTGTCAGGGCTGCTATCACGGCCACGTCGACGCGCTGCTCGTCGAGGCGGGAAGCGGTGCGCTGACTCTGGGCACTCCAAGCTCGCCCGGCATTCCCGCTTCCATCACACGCTCGACGCTCAATGTCCCGTTCAACGACCTCGCCGCCGCCAAAACGGTCTTCGAAAAATTCCCCGGCCAAATCGCCTGCTTCGCCGTCGAACCCATCGCCGGAAACATGGGCCTGATTCCGCCCGAGCCCGGCTACCTTCAGGGCCTTCGCGACCTGTGCACACAATACGGCACGATCCTGTTGTTCGACGAGGTGATGACCGGTTTCAGAGTCGCGTGGGGCGGCGCGCAAACACGCCCAGAGTCATCACTCAACGTCTTGCCCGACGTGACCTGCCTCGGAAAAATCATCGGCGGCGGGCTGCCCGTCGGCGCGTACGGCGCGACCCGAAAAATCATGAGCCTCATCTCGCCCGACGGCCCGGTCTATCAGGCCGGCACGCTCAGCGGCAACCCGCTTGCAATGAGCGCGGGGCTGGCGACGCTCGAGATCATGCAGGAAGACGGCGCTTACCAGACGCTCGAAGAAGTGAGCGCGAGCGTCGCAGACGTCTTCAGAGACGCCGCCGCCGAGGCGGGCGTGCCCCTTGTCATCAATCGCGTCGGCTCAATGGTCGGCCTGTTCTTTGTCAACAAGCCGGGCGACCGCATCACCGACTACGCCACCGCGACGGCGTGCGATCCTGAAAAATTCGCCGTCTTCTTCCACGCCATGCTCGACGAAGGCGTCATACTCGCGCCCAGCATGTTCGAAGCGCTTTTCGTCAGCCTCGCACACGACCCCAAAATTGACGCCGACGCCATCGACCAGACTGCTTCGGCGGCCCGGATCGCAATGAAAAAAGTCGCGGAGAAATTCAGCAGCTAAACCGCCATGCTTCGCAACGTGCTCATCTTCCATCAGGCGGCACTGGGCGACTTCATCTCGACCTGGCCGATGTTGCTGGGCATCTCACGCGTGCTGGCACAGCACCGCGTCATCGTCATCACGCACGAAAGCAAAGGCCGCCTCGCGCAGCGCGTCCTGGGCGTGGAGTACCGCGACGCCGAGCCCTGGCACGCACTCTTTGGCGACGCAAGCTCACCCATACCGTCCTCACCTGATCAGCCGCAGCCGCAACTAGACGAACAACGATTGGATCTGCTCGGGCAGGCGTCGCTGGTTCTGGGCATCTTCGGGCAGGCGGACCATGTTTCTGCCATCGCAACGACCGCCGCCTGGACGACAGCCGTCAAACGTCTCGCGCCTCAGACGCAGGTCGCAACCCTTCGCGGCCGGCCTGGAATGAACGAGACGCCCCTGCCCGTTTCCGAGTTTCTCATCGCCCAGCTCACCACCGGTTTCGCGGCACTGGCGACGGCGTCTTCGCAAATGCTGTCGCGCGTGCGGACGGCCGGCCTCATGCCGCGACGCATACGCGGCGAACACGTGGTCCTCCACCCCGGCGCGGGTTCGCCCGACAAGCAATGGCCCGTCGAGCGGTTCGTCGAACTCGCGACCAGACTCAAGCAACTCAACATCCCCGTCCGCGTCGTGCTGGGCGAAGTCGAACTCGAACGCCTTCCACGCTCCGCGCTCGCGACATTTGAATCGCTCGCCGAAGTTTCCAGGCCCGTCGATTACCTCGCGCTATTGCAGTCGATTCAGGACGCTCGCGCCTTCGTCGGCAACGACTCGGGCCCGGGCCATCTCGCGGCCATCATCGGCGTGCCGACCATCTCCCTCTTCGGCCCCGCCTCAAACCCCGCCGTCTGGTCACCCGTCGGCCCGTCTGTCCGCGTGCTGCACGAATCATCACTCGACGCGATCTCCGTCGACCGCGTGCTGGGCGTGATCAATGAATCGCCGGGGTGACGGGCACGTTTTAAACCATGCAAATTATGACGTGTAGCGGGTGCCACAGGTAGGTACTCGTACCTGTGCGATGCAAAGTCTGTCCTCACGGCTTTGACTACGAATGAGCGACACGCGTTACGTCAAAACACGATCCGCCGGAGGCATCACGTGAAAGGCCACGCGAGGTCCGATCGAATCGACCAGCCCCTCATATTGCGGCGCACTTGACCAGCGCCAGTCGATGCTGGTGACCGACAATCCGCGTCGAATCGGATTCTGATGGCAGTAGCGAATCTTTTCGAACAACTCGTTTCCGTGAAGTAGTCGATCAAAGCCGCCGCCAGTCTGCCAGTATCTGTGCGTGCCGTCATTGCGTAACAGTTTGCTTAACACCGGTGCACGCAGCTCGCGCCAACGTTTGAGTACCAACTGCGCGAACGGTCGTTTCAACCCCATCAGAAAGGATGTGACTGCTTCGTTTCGTTCGGGTAGGACGATCAGGTGTACATGCTCGGGCATGACTATCCAAGCCAGCGGGTGGACTGCATGCCGCTCGAATGCGAGCCTCATCGCAGCGATGAAGTGATCGCGTAAAGCAGGCGTGCCCAACAGCTGAAGTCGACGGTAGCAACTGAACGTAAGAAACCTTGCAGTGCCAGCCGAATCAATTCGCGTAAACATACGACGCCGGGACATGCATCTGAATCTTATCTTTCACCACAGCTATGTGTACATAGCCGTGGCACCCAGAAAATGAAGATTTCGAGGCCGCATGACGTCGTGTGCGGATCTACCGCTGTGTGTATGAAGCTGCGGAAGTTTCTTCTACCGACCTCATTTGGTTCGCACCCGCTCCACCGGCGGTTCGTCCGATTGCTCAAAACCGCACTTTCAATTACGACATACCAGATATGGCACTTCAATCTTTCGGCATCGTCGGCCTTGACGTGATGGGCAGAAATATTGCCCTGAATATCGAGGAAAAAGGTTTTCCGATCGCGGTGTACAACCGCACAACGAGCAAGGCTCAGGATTTCATCGACACCTACGCCGCGGGCAAGAACGCGAAAATGGGCGCGACGCCACAGGAGTTTATCGCTCTTCTCCAGCGGCCGCGAAAGATTCTGATGATGGTCAAAGCCGGTGCCGCCACCGACGCCACCATCGACGCGCTCAAACCCTTCCTCGACCCCGGTGACATTTTGATCGACGGCGGAAACGCTTTGTTTACTGACACCGAACGACGTGAAAATACGCTTCGCCCCACCGGCATCAAGTTCTTTGGCATGGGTGTTTCGGGCGGCGAAGAAGGCGCTCGTCACGGCCCGTCCATCATGCCGGGCGGCGACCGCGAGTCATACGAATACCTTCGGCCCATTCTGGAAAAAATCAGCGCCAAAGCACCCAGCGACGGCGTGCCCTGCGTCACCTATTGCGGCGAACGCTCGGCCGGGCATTTCGTCAAGATGGTCCACAACGGCATCGAATACGGCGACATGCAGTTGATCGCCGAAGCCTACGACCTCCTGAAAAACGTCGCGGGGCTTAGCAATGCACAGCTCAAAGACGTCTTCGCCGATTGGAACAAGGGCGAGCTGGAATCGTTCCTCATCGACATCACGCAAAAGGTCATCAACTTTCCCGACCCGCAGGACCCCAGCCGCGCATTGGTCGAACAAATTCGCGACGTCGTGGGCATGAAAGGCACGGGAACCTGGACGATCCAAGCGGGGCTGAATCTGCTCGTGCCCCTGCCGACGATGGCGGCGGCGGTGGACATGCGGCAAATCTCGATGCTGAAAGACCAGCGGACCAGCGCCTCGACCAAGCTCGCCGGGCCGAGCAGCAAAGTGGCTTCCGGCGATAAAAAGCAGCTCATCAGCGACATCAAGGACGCACTTTACTGCTCGAAGATCTGCAGCTACGCCCAGGGTATGGCCCTGCTCGCCGCGGCGAATTTGACGAAAGAAAAAGGCGGCTTTGATTATAAAATTAAGCTCGACGACATCCCGATGATCTGGCGCGCGGGCTGCATCATTCGCGCCGTCTTCCTCGAAGACATCACCCAGGCGTTCAAGAAAAACCCCGGCCTGGTCAACCTTCTGACCGACGAAAACTTCGCGAAGATGATCGCGACGCGTCAAGAAGCCTGGCGCCGCGTCGTGAAGCTGGGCATCGACAACGGCATCGGCCTGACCGCTTTCAGCAGCTCACTCGCGTACTACGACAGCTATCGCCGCGCTCGCCTGCCCGGCAACCTGATTCAGGCTCAGCGAGATTTCTTCGGTGCCCACACCTACGAACGCACCTCCAAGCCGGGCGAGTTCTCGCACACGGAATGGAACGGCTAAGCTTGTGAGTCGGCAATCAGAATGACACCACCATGCTCTCCTGGATCACCCTTTGCACGATGGACGAACTCAAGGAAGGCCTTGGCAAGTACGTCGAGGTCCAAGGCTATCAACTTGCGGTTTTTCTCCACGAGGGAGAGCCCTTCGTGACCGACAATTCATGCCCCCACGCGGGCGGAAGCATGTCGGGCGGGCACATCACGGGCACGGGATCCGATGCATGCGCCATCTGCCCATGGCACGGCTGGGGATTTCAGCTTACCACCGGAAACCTCACCGGCGGGTGGGATGCGGAAGTGCTGAAGGTTTATCCCACCAGAAGGCTTCCCAGCGAAGGCAAACCCGATTGGGTGCAGGCACAGTTGAAGCAGGCGTAATTGGGCGGGCCGTCGCTCGTTCCTACTTCATCTTCAGCACCGCCGAACGCACGCCTCTGCCTCGTGTGACTTCGAGCAGAAACTGCTCCGCGTCTTTGGTCGCTTCGAAAACCGTCTCGAAGGCCTCGAGGTCTTCGATCGCCTGGCCGTTGATCTTTCGGATGACGTCGCCCGGCTGGAGCTGAGCGCGGTCGCCCGGGAAGCTCGGACTGACGCTGGTAACGATGACGCCCTTATTGTCATCAAGCCGACGCTCGACCGCGAGCCTTCGTGTGACTTGCCTGACCGCGATGCCCCAGGGCTTGACCTCGCGCTCGTCGCCGACGGCCGATTGCAGGCGCTCTGGCGTCACCGTCAACTCGAGCAATTCCGTCGCTCGTCGAACAGAAATGACGATGGGCTTGGTCAGGTCGAGTCGTGAAATGCGAGCCTTGGCCGGCGCGATTTCTTCGGGGAACCGCACGTTCAACGGCTCGCCGTCGATCGCAAGAACAATGTCCTGCGGCCGAATGCCCGCCTTCTGCGCCGGGCTGCCTCGATCGACGCTGTTGATCAGTGCGCCTTTATTAATCTCGATGTCGTAGAACGATTCGAGTTCCTGCAAAGGCTTGAAATCCATGCCCAGATCGGTCCTGGTGACTCGCCCTTTTTTTCCGTCGGTCGAGGAGGCGAGAATCTGCTGAACCACATCCTTTGCCGTGTCGATCGGAATCGCGAAATTCAGTGCCTGCCCCTGAATCCCTCGCGTGTTGATGCCCACGATCTTGCCGTTCAAATCCACCAAAGGCCCGCCCGAATTTCCCGGCGCGATCGGCGTGTCCATCTGAATCCAGTTGCTGAACCACCCCGTCTCATATTCGTCGATCGAACTCTGGTCGGGATAAAACGTCCGCTCGGTGTTGCTGACAATGCCCAGTGTCATCGTGCGCGACAAGCCGAACGGCGTGCCGATCGCAATCACATCCTGGCCCGTCACCAGCGAGTTGCTTTCGCCCAGCTCGGCATAGCTGAACTCAATTTTGCGGTCTCTGATTTCCTTCATGTCCATCTGGATCACCGCGAGATCCGTCCAATGATCGTCGCCCAGAAGTCGCGCGTTGACGCGCTCCTTATTAAACAGCGTCACCTTGATCTCCGCCGCCCGACCAGCCACATGGTAGTTCGTCAGAATATGGCCCTGCCCGTCAATGATCACGCCCGATCCTATACCACGTCGCAGCGTTCGCTTCCCGTCTTCAAACACCTCCTGCGCCACGTCAATACGCACCACCGCCGGGAATACGCGCGTCGTCACATCGACCACGCGCTCGGGCGTTGCGGGTGTGAACAATCGCGGCGAGGCCCCAGCAGTTGTCTGCGTAGTCGCCGACTCAGCAATCGCCGACTCAGAGATCATCGGCTCAGCAGTAGGCTGTGTTTGCGCACTCGCAACAGTGCAAACGCCTGCGATCGCCGAAATAAGAAATCGTGTGTGTGTCATGTGGTTCATACCTTCCGCTAATAGTCTGGTGCGTGCAACGCGCGGCCGAATCCCGCACATTCTAGACCGCGTTTTACTGACGCTTCTGTAATTCGATTTACTGTCCTAATAATTCTTCCGCGCCGTCCGTCAGGACATGCTCGTTTGTCCCAAGAGGAAAAATCGCTTGCCAGCCGGGCCAGAGTTTTGCATCTCAAGATTCCAGCCGACGCGGCCTTTCAATGCGTCGGCACCTTACGCAGCCCGCCGAACAGCGGCGGGTGGGATATCGATTCATCAATATCGCTCGGCATTGTCGGCACTGTCGGCATCGTCGCGGGCGCGACGGGAACAAACGCCGGAGGCACGAAATCGCTTGTCGGCAGTTCGAGCTTCGCGCCCGCGCGTCGAACCGTCAGCTTGCTCTTACGCGCGAATCCGTCGAGCAAAAAATCTCGCGCCTCGGCCTCGGAGCTGATGATGCCCCCGCCGCGAACGGGCAACGGGCCGATCTCAGTGATTTCGTCGCCCGCCTGCAGGCCGTATCGCACGTCCATCGTCCCGCCGGGCCGAACTGTTTTGATCAGGATCGCATCTGTCACACCGCCGCGCTGAGTCACTTCAAACGTGATCGAGTCGGTCGCCTTTTCGCTTCCGTCCGCCGCCTTGCCCGACATTTCGTTCACCTGCGCCGTCGCCTGTTTTCTTTCCTTCGCAAGCACTCCCAAATAGCTCACCCCGCCGCCGCCCATCGGCCCGGCGAAAAGCCAGAGCATAATCGCCACCGACACCAGCAGACTCGTCAGTCCAAAAGCGTATCGCATAAACATACTATACCTGCCGCGGTTCAATCTCGCTTGGTGGCCGTCCACATCACGCCGCCAAATCTCGCCGCCGCATCGCGCCGCCCCCTCACGCCGCGATTTGTTCGCGTGCGGCCTCGACCCGTGACGCGAGATCGCCCAATCGCTTCTCCTCATCCACCATCGGCCCGAGCA
>JBBQKP010000123.1:0-9943 GCA_038326995.1 Tepidisphaerales bacterium | reverse complement strand
ATCTTCAGGTCGACGGAAAACAGTTTGCGGGGTTCGAGCGATTCAACGGGGGAGATGGCGATCGTTTTGCGTGTCATGATGGTTCATTGAACATCGGCATGCGGGCCGAAAGTTCAACATGACAATAGACGCCGCGGGGGCGATCTCGATTCACTTTTAATGAGCCGCGTAAGAAGTAGCCCGGTCGTAACACTCTAGACGAGCGTCATAAAAGCGATTTGGAGTGGCGCAACTATGTATTCAAAGCCGGGTGCCACATTTCGTGTACTCGCAAAGCATGCAGTTGGGCGTGCGGTTGCGCCGACGTCCCGGGCACGCTCTGGAATACCAGAACGTAGCACCCGGCCAATATCTGATATCTGGCCAGGCTGGCAAGCCATCTCCTCTTGTCTGCATCGCAATCGAAAATGTCCTGACGGACGGTCCAGAATTTTGAATGATCGCGAATTCTTTTTGTGTGAAGACATCACCGCCAAGTGCCACGTTTTGTGTACTCACAAAAGGTTCGTTTGGGCGTGCGATTCGCCCGACGTCCCGGGCACGCTCTGGAATACCAGAACGTAGCACCCGGTTTGAAATCCGCCCACGGCGTTGGGTGCCAGGCTAAACCATGAAAGTCTTGGCGAATTTGCATGGCTTTACCGCGCCAACACCGCTATACCCCACGCGGGCACGGTCAGTGTCACCTGGCCGTCGGTGACCTTCAGCTTCGGGGCGTTTTCGCGGACACGAACACGCGGGCGACTGTCGGGAACGAGCCAGTCGGGCTGTAGAACATCCACTGAATCCACGTCGGCATAGTTCACCAATTGCTCCGCGTCTTTTACAGGTACGCTGATGGTGCGATCGCTCGCGCTGCGATTGACGATCACATACGCCCGCCCTTCCCCTTTTGCGGTCGGCTGTTCTCGCGCGAACGCGAGCACGCCCGACGCGTCATCCTTAACCAAGGGGACATAGAAGCCGTCTTCAAGCGCGGGCAAGGCCGAGCGGATCGCGATAAACCGCTGGTAGTGCGTGAACGTCGACTGATTGAAGCCCACGCCCGTCTGCGTGTAAGGCCCCTTGTCCTGCCAGGGGAACGGCTGGCGGTTGCTGGGATCGTCAGGCGACCACATGCCCGCTTCCGTGCCGTAATAGAGCATGGGCGCGCCAAGGAACGTCATCTGAAACGCGACCATTTGCTCGAACCGCTTCCACTGCTCTGCGTTTGGCGCGTCGGGCGAATACGGATTACTAACCGCGTTGTCCTGCGGACGATTCTGGCCGTCGTAGGGTCGGTCCGGGTTTACGACCCAGCTCGAGGCGCGGTCGGTGTCGTGAGAGTCATAAAGATTCTGCATCACCAGCGCCGCCTGCAACGGGTACATGTACTGCAGATTCACCAGCACGTCGCTGAACTTACTCGGCGAGAGCGCATCTCTCTGGTTGGCGAAGAACTGCTGACCCGGCATGGCGAACTGATAGTTCATGACCGCGTCGAACTGGTCGCCGCTATTGATCCAGGGCTGCGCGGGAGACCAGATCTCGCCCGTAATGTACGCGTCGGCGTAGCTCGCCTTGACGACCTTTCGCCACTCGAGCCAGAACGGGTGCGGGATATCGCCCGGGACGTCCAGGCGCCAGCCGTCGATGCCGTCGTGTGTTTGCGGATTGCCGTCGGGGTCGAGCCAGCGGCGGGTGATGTCCATGATGTGCTTGTACGGACCCTCCACCAGGCCGGTCTTGGCGTCCTTGCGGAAAACCGGCAGGTGGCCGTTGGGGTTGTCCCACGCCTTCCACTGAATCCCGCCGGGCTTGCCGTGGACGAGATACGGGTCTTCCATCGGCTTCCAGTTCGTTTCGTTGCCCCAATCCGTGATTTCAAACCAGTCCGCGAATTCGCTCTTCTTGCCCTTATCCAAAACGTCCTTCCAATACGGATGCGCCCGGCCCGTGTGGTTGAACACGCCGTCCACGATCACGCGAAACCCTTGTACTCGCGCTTCCTTAACAAGCTTCAAAAACAGCAGATCGGATTTCGTCCAACGCCAGGTCGAAGGGTCATTCGTTTCGACAAAATCTTTTGGCATCGGCGTGCCGTCGAGTTCGAAGAGAAGTCGATTGCCGATGACGTCACGCTTGGCCGAGGGCACGACGCCCGAGGTCGCCCCCGCCACCACGCCCGCTGGCGGATTCGCTTCGGTCCACACTCTTCCCATTTCGATCGTCCGGGGCACATCCTGCTGCCCGAAGTTGTCATCGATGTGCCTGAAATCGGCGGTGTCGTATTTGTGCATCGACTCGGCTTCGAAGACCGGGTTGAGATAGATCGCGTTGATGCCCAGCGACCTGAGATAAGGCAGCTTCTCGAGCACGCCCTGCAGATCGCCGCCGTAACGCCTGTTCCACGCGTCGCCCGTGCCGCGATAAAAATTATCCAATTCGAGCGTCGGCCCGGCCGGCGGTGTTTCGCCCGGCAAGTCCTTCCACCAGTCGCCGTTCCAGGGCACGAGCCGGTCGTAGCCTTTGTCGCCCGGGTCATTCGTCGTGTCGCCGTTGCGGAATCGCTCCGGGAAAATCTGATACCAGACCGCCTTCTTGGCCCAGTCGGGTGTAACGAACAGATTCGCGAGCTGCTTGTCCGCGGCCTGACCTAATGCGGCCGAGGTCGGGATGATGTACTTGGCGTTCTGATCGACGCAGCGAATCACCAGCGCCGCGAAATCCGCTTTTTTTTCTACATTCACCACGCCGCCGAAAATGTCGTAGCCCCGAACCGTGCTGAGCTTGTAGAGCTGCTGGGGATTGGGGTCAGACGGAAACGCCAGGATTTCAACGCGCTGCACATCGTCCTGCTGGGCACGCACGCGAAGTCTCGCCTGCGTGGGCGAGACGATGTTGAAATCCGTCAGGTCGGCGGGTCTGAAGATGACGGCCTTGTCGTTGATGTGATTGGGCTTGGGCGGAGGGAAATCACGCGCATCAGGCCCGACAACGACGCCCGAATTCATCCCGCCGTAGCCGTCGGGCTGTTCGAGGTCTTTATCGCCATCCAGGTCGGTGAGCCAGCGTCCTTCACCCACACCTCCATCAGGACCATTACCCGGGCCGACATCGACGACGAACTTATAGAGGTAAATCCCATCTTCGAGCTTGACGGTGGTCGTCCATATTTTGTCGCCGTCCGGATCGGTCAGCGGATTGGCGTCCCTGCTCCAGCCGTTCATTTCACCGGCGAGGAAGACGTTTTTGGGCTGATCGGCCCACTGACGCGCGTCGAGCTTGAACGTCTTCTCCACCGCCGCCTGAACGGCAGAGGCGATGGCCAGGGAAGCGAGGAACGCGGCGAGTGTGGTTCGTAATTTCATGGTGTGTTCGTTTGCGAAAATAAGAGTTCGAGCCTTGATACAACGCCTGGAGATTTGTACGGCAATCAATCCGATCCCCTGAACTAATCTAGTGATTTGTCACGTCTGAAACTCTGGATGATTCTCGACTGAGCAACGCACGGGTCGCAGACCTGTATCACCTGTAAAATATCGGTGGCACCGGTCTCCGACCGGTGTTCTATTTCCGTGAGTAGATGGCATAACGATCCTCAAAATCATTGTGTGACAGTGCTTGTTGAGTGACTAACGATGGACTAATCCGCGCCCTCACTCAGAAGATGAGACGCATCACGCGCGATCGCGGTCGAATCGCGAACGACAAGGTGCGTGCCGACGACTTCACGCACCGGCTCCGTTCGGCCGCGAAGACGCTCGATCAGCCGCTCCGCCGCCAACGCTCCGACTTGCATCAGCGGCAGGTGAACCGTGGTCAGCGCGGGGTTGACGAACGCGGCATGGTGCAGGTCGTCGAAACCCACCACCGACACCTGACGCGGCACTTCGATCCGAAGCCGCCTGAGCTGATGCATCGCGCCCAGCGCCATCTTGTCGTTGGCACAGAATAAAGCCGTCAGTTCGGGATGTCGGTTGATCAGATCAAGGGCTGCCTGCGCGCCGCCTTCCTCGGTGAACATCCCGTCGCACTCCCACGTCTCATCGTGCTGAATATCAGACGCCTGCAATCGCGCACGGAAGGAGTCGCGAATCATCTGGTGACTGCGGATTTGCGAGCCCGCGGTGATGAGCCCGATCTTGCGATGCCCCAACTGCAGCAGATAGCTCATGAGCTGTCTCGCGCCTGAAGCGTGATCGGACGTGACGTAATCAAGATGATCGAACGCGGGCAGATTATCTGCGATCACCGCGGGATAGACGCCCGGCTCGAAATCCGCGAGATACGTGTGCGTCTCGTCCGTGCCCAGAATCACCAAACCGTCCACGAATCGGCGGTCAATGATTTCAAGGTGTTTCTTGGCGTCGATGAACGCGGGCTTGGCCTGTTCGAGCATCACTTTGTAGCCCAGCTGGCTGCTACGCTCGCAGATTCCTGAGATCACCTCGCCGAAGTACGCGTCGGCGAAGGCGTTTCGCAGGTCGGGCATCAGGATGGCAAGCACATTGGTGTACTTACTACTGAGTGATTGTGCGAGGCGATTGGGCTGATACCCCAGCTTGTCCATGACGCTCTGCACGCGTGCGTGGGTGGCGCGGCTGATGCGGGGATTGTTGTTGAGGACCATCGACACGGTCGCGACCGAAACCGATGCCGCGGAGGCGACGTCGCGTAGGCTGACCTGCCTGGCGGCCAGGGCGGATTGACCCGTCACGGAATTTCCAGAAGTCAAATTCCCAGGTGGCAATCGGCTGGAATTGCCCCCACGGGTGGAAGGACCTGCCGACACACCCTGAGGCGATTCGTTCGACATGCTATCAGAGATTTCCCCTCGCATACGATTCATGTTAATCAGTTTAGCATGCAAATGAACATCGGCAAGGTTTTTCGTCTCGGAGCGGAAGATTCCTCTTGACACGGCGCAAATACAGGTCATAATTCCACCAGTAAGGAATGGTTTGTGCACCGATTACTTTCGATGTAAATTCGGACGTAGTTAAAAAGGTGTGGCAAATCAGGCGGAGTACGGAGGTCCCTCGCTTTGAATCCAAAAACGTGTCGCTGAAAGAATCTTTTCTTTACACGGCAAGTTAACTAGTTCAACGAGATCCCAAAAGACTTCGCACGCTTCCGGCCTTGGGGACTGTTCTCCCGGGCGAGTCATATTTCCGCCCACAGCGTTCTCGTCGGAGCAAAAGCCAATAAGCACGCTCGGGCATCACATCTCTCGGAGGAACTTGAAAATGAAGAAGATCATCGCAACTCTCGCTGTTCTCGCAGCGGCATCGTCCGCCTCAGCAGCGGTTTTCAACGGCAACGGCAACACCGGCTTCGGCGGACCAGTGGGTACTGGCTCGCTCACCATCCTCGATGATGGCGCGGGAAACCTGACCGTTTCCAATGCGGCCTCCGTCGGCGACAACGTCTTGGTTCTCTACATCGACAGCATCGCGGACGGCGTTGCCACCACGCTACCCCTTGCTGACTTCGTAGACGGCGGCCGACGTGCCACCTCGGGAGCCGACACCACCACCCGCTCACTCGTCACGTTCCCCACGGGATTCTTCGCAGATCGTGCCATTGTTATCGGGGGTGGTTTCAGCGTCGGGTTCGATATCACCAACACCAACTCGAACTTCGCGTTCTTCAGCACCGGCGGCGCGCCGACCGCAGTTTTCAATGCGTCGCAGCTCGGTCTGGTCGGCACTCCCGGTCAGTCGTTCAATTTCGTCGGGACGCTCATCAGTGAATCCGCGTTCCGCTCGAATGAAGCCTACGGCGTGAGCGATGCCGGTGCCGCGAATCTCGGATTCGACAATCCGCTTACCTTCTCTCAGAGCCTCACCTACACCTTCGTCCCCGAGCCCGCCACACTCGGCTTGCTCGCCGCTGGTGCACTCGTCGCACTTCGCCGCAGAAAATAATTTCTGCAGCGACTTGATCGCAAGATTGTGCGAGTGTATACTTTCATAATCTTGATAGCAGCTTTGGCCGGTCGTCCGGTTGACTCGCGGTTCCCCCCTGCCGCCAGCACCGACGATCGGCCTTTTTTTGCCCTGTTTTTTTTAGCAATCGTGGTCCAATAATCGTCATTCGCCCGTCATTCGCGAGAAAATTGCCGCAGGGCCGTTGAACTGGTTCAATCCAAACAAAATCCGCAATTTTCATGTAACAACTCGCCAGACGTAGCGTATATCTATTGCGGACTTGTTATCAATGAACCTTGCGGAGATCGCCATGAAGTTGCGGAGTCGAGTACGTTCGTCTTTTTACGCAAATTGCTTGCCTTCGCCCAAACTCGGCGGCCTGGCTGGATTTTGTGTTCTTATGGCTTGTACAGGGGGCTTTACAAAAAATGCCTCGGCACAAAACGTCTCCGCACCGGCGACGCTTCAGCTATTTGACGCCTCCTGGCGAACTGTCGAACGCCGAAGTGCCGACATCTTCATGGCCGGCTATGGAGCGATCTGGCTGCCCCCGCCCGGCAGAGCGGACTCGGGTAATTTCTCTGTCGGCTACGACGTCTTTGATCGCTTCGATCTGGGCTCGCCCAACAATCCCACTCTTTACGGTACCGAGACCGGGCTGAAACGTTCCATCCGCGAGCTTCGTAAAATCGGCGTGACCACCTACACCGATTTGGTGCTCAATCATAACGGCTTTTCCGGCACAGGCGACGCCAGCAGCCGTTCCAGATTCATCGCGGCCGGGGCGTATCCGGGCTTTGTCCTCTCCACCCCAACCGATCCCGACGGCGACTTCCACGGCGCGTTCGAGGGCGGCGATCTCAGATTTCGACTGTCCGGGCTCATCGATATCGCGCAGGACAAGAACCACCAGTTCATCCGCACGCCCACCACAGCGGGCGACGTGCGTAACATCCCGGCAGGCACTGTCGCGCAGTTCGGCCGAATCGCCAACGTACCTAACGCCGCCAACCGACGCTTCTACCCCGACCGGCAAGGCCCGTTTATCTCCGTATTCAATCCCTCCACCGGGCAGGCGGACATCCGCATCTATCAGTTCAACGAGGCCGACCCCACGACCGGCGACGCCGTCGTCGAAAACTCCTCGGGCCTGCTTTTACGCAACGCGCAATGGTTGATTCAATCCATTGGAGTCGACGGATTCCGCCTCGACGCCACCAAGCACATACCCCAATCGTTTTTTGATAACCAGTTCGATCAGGCCGTATTTCGCGCTAACCCCCGCAGACTCCTCAACGGCCAGACCAATCAGGTCTTCAGCTTCGGTGAAAACTTCACAGGCGATTTCGGCTCGCTGCAGTCCTCCGTTCGAAACAACATCAACCCCAATACGCCAGGCGTCGTCGGCGGAAACCGCGACACACTAGACTTTCCCCTCTTCTTCGCCCTTCGTAATAACCTTACCTCCAACGGCTTTCAGAACGATTGGCGAAATGTCATCAATGCCAGCTTCGACATCAACGACGACGGCCTGGCAAATAACGGCTCGCAAGGCGTTTCATTCGTCAACAGCCACGACGAGTTCGGTCCCGCACTCTCCAACGTCGCCCACGCTTATACACTGCTAAGGCCAGGAAACGCCTTGGTCTACAAGAACGCACGTGAATTCGGCACGGGTCGCGATTTCCCCAAAGACGGTCGCGCCGACGCGCTCGGCGGGCTCTTCGGAAACGCCATCACCACGCTTACCAACCTCCGCAACACCCACGGTCGCGGAGACTTTCAGACCAGGCTTGTCGAAAAAGAGTCCCTCATCTACGAACGCGAAAACTCCGCGCTTGTCGTCCTCTCCAATCGCACCGACGGCGGATTCGACGCTCGCACCGTCCTCACCAGTTTCGCGCCGGGCACACCACTCATCGAACTCACCGGTAACGCGTCCAACCCCACCATCGACCCGTTCAACGATTTTCCCGATCTGCTGGTCGTCAACAACAACCGCACCGTCAACCTCCGCGTCCCACGCAATCGTGCTCCGGGTGCCAACGGCGTTCTGCACAACTCGGGCTACTTCGTCTACGGCCCTTCGGGCCCCAGGGGCACCCTTGCCCTCACGAATGTCAGCCAGACTATCGCCCCAGAAGTCCCGACCGACATCGCCAGCAACGCCACCGCACGCCTGACCGCCATCGACGTCATTACACAAGATTCATTCGACATCTCCCTCCAGACCACGCGTGTCACACACTTTGGTTCTATTCGTGATCCAGACGCCGACGGCGACAACGCCATCTTCTCGGTCAACAACGGCATCGACAGTAGGAACTCCACCAACACAACCACCGTCGGCCTGGACTCGAACGGCAACGGTGTCGTCGATTTTACCACGCCAGGCACAACCACCTACGGCTTCGAATCATTCCTCACCAAACGCTCGCCACTCACCACCGGCGGCGACGGCGAGTACCGTCAGACTCTGGACGCGTCCAAGCTCCCCGAAGGCAATAACTACATCGAAGTCCGCGCTTTTCGCAGGCGAAACGCCAATGAACCTGCCATCTACTCCACGTTCCGAAAAGTCGTCTACGTCGACCGACTCAAACCTGTAAGCGAAATCGATGGCTTCAGATCCTTCTCCCCCTTCGCGGGCGACAACGACGTCTGGATCCGCTCCACCGACACCACCGCAGACTCCGTCAACGTCTTTTTCAACCTGCCCGCCAACATCACCGAGCCGCAAATCCTCGCACTGATCGCGCAAGGACAAGGCCGCGCCGACCAGATCGACCGCGACCTCTTCAGGACCGGCACGTTCGGAATGCCCAACGGCAACAACGTGCTGACCATCTACACACGCGAAATCACAGGCAATTTCAGCCTTAGACGCGTCACTGGCGTCAATGCACCCTCCACGCGCGGCTTCGGACTCGCGGACCTGAACCACGACAATGCCGTCAGACCAGGTGACTTTTCCGGAACTGATTTTGGCTTCGAAGGTATCCTCTACTCCCGCAACTCACGCTTCGACCCCGCCGCCGACATCAACGCCGACGGACTCGTCGACACACGAGATCTCTTTCTCCTGCCCGGCGTCCTTAGCAACATCGCCGCGACGATCCAGCCCAACTCCGTGCACCAAATCGCCGCATCACAGGCCGCATTACGCCAAGTCATTATCAATCGCGGTAACATCAACCAGCAGTTCGGCACCGACGCGTTCGACATCGACGCGATCTATCGTCAGTTCGGCAACACCTCGCCGACTTCAGACATCTGGTTCGCCGACCTCAACGTCGACGGGCTCGTCAACACGCTCGACGTCAATCTGCAGGTGCGAACCATCTTCCAAACCGAGTTCGGCGACGCAAACCTCGACGGCAGAATCGACCTCCTCGACCTAAACGTCCTGTCCTCCAGCTTCGACACCTCGGGCGGATGGGCTCGTGCCGATTTCTCGGGCGATGGGCTCACCAATCTGCGCGACTTCTTCATCCTGGCACAGAACTGGGGCTTCGGCGTCCCGGGCGGCCTCGCGCCGCAATCCATCACTTTGGGCGGCCTGAACGTCGTCGTGCCCGAACCCGTCACCCTCTCGCTCGCACTATTCGGTTCCGCACTCCTGCTGCGACGACGACGGTAAGTCAGCTTCCATTCGCGCACGCAACGTTCTCGCCCGACTTGTGAATCATGTTCGATGCGTTTGATCGCCATGGTTCTGTCATTTTACGATAATGTCCTGCCAGACTGGGCCTGACTGACACATCCATGAGTTCGGTCAAAGTTATACTTTCGATCGCGGGCTTCCGATTGGAGATAATGTTAGCCCTCGCCTGAGGCCTTGCGAAATCAACACCCGTCACATGCGTCGTGTAAGTTTTTTACGTAATCCTTTAGCCGTAACACTTCAGCCAAACGCCAGAATTTCACGACATCTGGTGCCACGACTTGTACGCAAGTCGTGATGCGCGAGGAAAATACAAACGATTAGACTGCTCTCGCCTTTCACGACTTGAATAAAAGTCGTGGCACCC
>JBBQKP010000122.1:0-10000 GCA_038326995.1 Tepidisphaerales bacterium | reverse complement strand
GCCGCCCGCGCTGAGGTATGTGCTCACGCGTGTTTGCTCAGCAGCGTCGAAGGTTCGATCTGCGGTCGACTCGCGGCCCAGGTTCCAAATGACCGCGCCGTAGCTCGCGAGATTGACCGCGCCCGAGATGACGGCCTCGTTTGAAACGGTGTCGATTGCGAGGTTGACCGGATAAGCCGCGATCGCAGACGCGTGCTGAATCACATAGTTGAAGCTGTTTGTGAATTGCGGGCGCACGCGATCGATGGTGACAAACGTGCCGCCGGTCGCACCGGAAAATGTTCCGAATAGTCTTGTGGTTTGAACGGGATTGATCGTGCGGTCGAATCGGTCGTAGCCGTTGACGATGAGTACGCGCGGCGAGCGTGTGCTGCCACGTTTTGCGGCGACGACACTGCTTTGCGGCGACTCTCCGCCGGCGTTTTGTGCGATCACTCTGAAGTACGCGACGTTGTTACCGACGAGTGAGGCCGGGACGGTGAGCGTGCGATTGTTCACGCCCGAGACGATTGTTCCGCCGTCGAAGTTCAGGCCATCGCGCGAGCCTTGCACGCGCCACGATGTCGCCGCCTGTCCGCCGAAGTTTGTCACTGCGGCCGCATCCCAATTGAGAGTGACATTGCCGGCGTTACTTGTGGAGGTTCGCAGGTTGAGCGGCGCGTCGGGCGGGAATGCGAGAGCACCGGAGAAGAATTCGTTGAAGTATCGAATCGTCGCGATGGTCGTGCTGCGGGCCATGAAAGCGCGCACGTTGGGATCGCGCAGGAGTTGTGCGTCGACGACATTGTCGTGGAAGCCGACCTCGATGATGGTGGTGTCCATTTCGTTATTAATCGAAGCATTCAATTCCCCGAACGCGAACGTATTGGCGAAAAGAATATTCGAGCCGCGGTTGTTCCAGGCGGCTTCCAAAGGAGGAGATCCGATCCCGAGCAGGTCCGTCTGAATTTCGCTTGCCAGCAGCTGGGCCCAGCGGCGCTGGTTGGGCGTGTTTGTACCTGGAAATTGCAGCGGATCGTTAAACAGGCCTATCACGCCGCGGGCGGTGGCGGAGGTCGTTCCCGACGCATTACTGTGAAAGCCCAGGTAAACGCTGCTGCCAAAAGCGCCTTCGTTCATGTACGCAGCCCAGCGTGTGGGTGCGCCGACGGTCGCGGTGCTGTCGACGGAACTGGTTCGCCAGTTTGTGGATGAGACGCGCGTATTGGTCGCGGTAAAGCCCGCGGAGTTTTCGATCCAATACAGTCCGGCCTCGTCTTCACGGCTCTCGCCGCTGATTCGCCCCGCACGGGCGATCGTACCGCGGCCGTTGCCGAATCGAATGGCGTCGGCGATAGCGACGCCGCTGGTCGACGATCGATTGCTCACCTCGACCGCGCCGGCGTTGCCCTGTCGAAAGTGATAGGTGCCCAAATAGACCCAGCCTCGACCGACCGTGCGGTGATTGACTTTCACTTCCGTCGCTCCGCCGCTGTGGACGATGCGATACACCTGATCGGGCAATCGATTCGAACCTGAAAGTGCCCAGGCATAGATGGGGTACAATCCGTTTTCAGGTATTTCGGGCGCGAATCTCGCGACGGCGGTTTCGGTGGTGCTTGAATTGGCGACGAGGTATCTCTGACCCGCGCCGTTTCCAGATGCGGGGGTGCTGAAGTAGGGCGTGCTCGCACCTGCGGTCCAACTTCCGGTGGTGGTGGCCTGCTGGTCATCAACGATGACTTCGTTCTGCTGAAAACCGACAGGGCGTAACGGAACGACAGTAGCACCTGCGCGCAAAACCGCGTCCGCATAGAGAGACATCTGATCGTGATTGCCAAAGTCTTCGACCAGGTCGTTCGTCTCGCTGCGCTGAGTGTTCCATCTACCGTCGGCCTCGGCGGTGTAGCCGTGCCCGGCGGAGGTGAACACCACCCGCCCGGTCAATGCGCCCGTTGCCTGTCGGTCGATCACATCAAAAACACCCGCCGAGAAAAGGGTTCGCGGCTCCAGACGCTCGACGCAACTCCGTGTGATACGCGTGACGTTCATTTTTTCAGTATACCCCACTTCCAAAGAATGATTACAATCGCCAATCTTTGTGAACTCCCGCCGTTTGGAAAACATCGGCGAAATGGGCGGCTTGTAGTGATTGAGGTGTGAGGCCTACGATGCGTCAGTGACGACCTCCGCTCTTAACATCATCCTCGACCAGCTCGAACACGACTGCATTCTCGACGGAGAATCGCGGGTCTTCTGCTTTTCGTACGAGGTCGGTCGAGGTTTTGAAGATTTTTCCGGCGAGCGAGCGATCGATATGCCCTGGCCCGAGTTGGTGGTGATGAAGGCAAGCGACCCGCGTGCCAAGCTGGTCGGAGAAGGGTGGCGATTAAAATATTTAACGAACGACGCCCTGACGCGCGAAGCCGCTTCGACGCGAAACAAATCCTGCTCAGCTGCGCCGGTGCTGAGATCGTCATTTTCAAAGCACGACTATCTTCGCGCGGTATCGCGAGCTCTCGAATACATCCGCGCGGGCGATATTTATCAGGTGAATTTGGCGCAGCGGCTCGAAGTGAAAAATACGCGAAGCCCGGCCGAGGTTTTCGAGAGGCTCTGTGCAATTTCACCCGCTGCGTATGGCGCGATGATCGATCTGGGCGAGGTACAGCTGTTATGCAATTCTCCCGAGGTGTTTCTAGATATCACCGTCGACGCAAAGGGAACGCGAAGAATCATCAACAGGCCGATCAAAGGGACAAGGCCGAACCTGCCGGGTATGTATGAAGAGCTATTGACGAGCGAAAAAGACCGCGCGGAACTTGCGATGATTGTGGATTTGCAGCGAAACGATCTGGGCCGAGTGTGTGAGACGGGCAGCGTGAAAGTGACGTCGGCCCGTGAGCTTGAAACACAGGGCAAGGTCATCCACGGTGTGGCGAGTGTCGAAGGCGTGCTGCTTAAGGGCATGAGCCTGGGCGAGATCATGCGGGCGTCGTTTCCGTGCGGGTCAATCACGGGCTGCCCGAAAATTCGCGCGATGCAGATCGTGGAGGAACTTGAGCCCGTCGCGCGCGGGCCTTACTGCGGCACGATTGGAGTGGTCAGGCCTGACGGTTCGATGACGCTGAACGTCGCGATAAGAAGCATGCTGCTGCACGCGGGCACGGCGTACGTGTACGTGGGCGGCGGAATTGTTGCCGACAGCGACGCGGAATCGGAGTATCAGGAGACGCTGGTGAAAGCGCGTGCGATGCTCGAAGCGCTTGGCGAGTGACGATAAATCTTTTACAAGAGCCGGCCGTTTTACAGATGAATTGCCCGGCCGTCGGCGACGCCCGCGGCCTCCATGATCGCCTCGCTGAGCGTCGGGTGCGGGTGCATCAAATCGATGATCTCGTTCTCGGTCGCTTCGAGCTTTTGTGCCAGTCCCAGCTCGGCCAGCATCTCCGTGACGTGCGCGCCGATCATGTGTGCACCGACGAGTTCGCCCTGCGTGGTGAAGATCAACTTCACAAAGCCGTCCGTCTCGCCCGACGCCATTGCCCTGCCGCTGGCGCTGAAGGGGAACTTGCCGATCTTCAGTTCCGTCTTATATTTTTCGCGCGCTTTCTTTTCCGTCAGACCAATGCTGGCGACCTGCGGGTGCGTGTAGGTGCAGCCCGGAATTCGCGAGTAGTCGATCTTGTGGTCGGCGAAGCCGAACATTTTTTCAACGCAGTTGATGGCTTCGTGGTGCGCGACGTGCGCGAGCCACGGCGGGCCGATGACGTCGCCCGCCGCCCAGATGCCCGGCACGGCCGTCTTGTATTGTGTCGTTTGGATGTGCCCGCGCTCGATCACCACCGGCACGTCCTTGCCGAATAGTCCTTCGACATTGCCCGTCACGCCGACGGCCATCAGCACGAGCTCTGCCTCGACGGTTTTCGTCAACGAACCGTCGGCCGCGCTGACGGAGAGCGTGACGCCCGCCGCCGTTTTTTCGACCTTGTCGGTTTTGTGTTTGGTCAGAACGTCGATGCCGTGCTTTTTGAAAACGCGCTCGAGCAGGATCGAGCAGTCTTCGTCTTCGATGGGCAAAATATGATCGAGCAGTTCGATGATCGTCACCTTCGTGCCCAATGCGCTGTAGACGTCGGCGAACTCGCAGCCGATCGCGCCCGCGCCGATGATGGCGAGCGATTTTGGAATGGCCTTGAGGGTCATGGCCTCGCGCGAGCTGATGATCTTCGTGCCATCAAATTCAATGCCCGGAAGCGTTCTTGATCGGGCACCGGTTGCGATCAGAATATGCTCGGCCGTCACTTCGGTATTCGTGCCGTCGGCCTTGGTGATGCGAACGGTATTGGCCTTGGGGATATGGCCGATGCCCGCTTCGTGCTTGACCTTATGCTTGCTGAGCAGGTGGGCGATTCCCTTGGAAAGTTTGCCCGCGATGTCGCGAGAGCGTTTGACCATCTGTGTGAAATCGATCTTCAGATTGTCGAACGACAGGCCGAACGTGGCGGCGTCGTTTTGAAGTTTTCGCACGAGATCGGCGTTATCCAGCAGGGCCTTGGTGGGGATGCAGCCCCAGTTCAGGCAGGTTCCGCCCAGATTTTCCTTCTCGACGCAGAGCACGCGTTTACCGAGTTGTCCTGCGCGAATGGCGGCGGCGTATCCCGCGGGACCGCCGCCGACGACGACGAGATCAAATTGAAAGTATGCTGCCATAGTGGGTCAGCAATACTAGGGCTTAAACATTCGCAAGGGTAGGGCGGGGGCGTGGGGGTTTTTTTTGTTACACGAACCACACAAAAACGTCTGAATTACCATGTCCGCCAAACCAGAAGATCGGCGCAAACCAGACGACGTTGCCTCGAATTGTAATCGTGGTGGAAGGGTTGGTCGAAGGGGTTTGGGCCACAGGTGCGATGAAATCGAATCCCGATCTGTTCGTGACGGCATTGCCCAGGTTAAGTTTTCCATCGGAGACTGATCTGTTGTCAAGCGCCTGTGACTCGTCGGCGCCGTTGATGAGGCGCTGCTTGAGTTGAGCGGTAGTGAGTTGATTGTTAGCCGAAAGCAGCAGGGCGGCCGATCCGGCGACCAATGGGGTCGCGAACGACGTTCCGCTGACTGCTTCATAGGTATTGCCAGGAGAGGTAGTGACGATATTTGCCCCGGGCGCGGCGAGATCGGTCTGCAATGCGCCGAAATTGCTAAAACTCGCGAGCGAGCCTGAGGAGGTGGTGGCCGAGACGACCAGGATGTTCGCAAGGGCGTATTCCGCGGGGAAGACGTTGGCGCGACGGGAGTCGATATTTCGACCGTCATTACCCGCGGCGACGACGAATAATTGACCCTTTGATCCGGCATATTCGATGGCCCTGTATATGACGTCGCCGTTGAAACCAAAGCTCCCGCCGTAGCTGTTATTGCTGACTTTCGCGCCGCTGTCTGCGGTGTATCGGATCGCCAGTGCGAGCGTGGCATCACTGACGGCATTGCCAAGATCGTTGAAGATTCGCGCGATCAGCAGCGAGCCTTTTTGAACGACGCCGCTGATGCCCGTGCTGTTATTGCCTATCGCCGCAATAACGCCCGCGGTTTGCGTGCCGTGGCCGCCGTTTGCACTTCCATCGTCGAACGGATTGTTGTCGTTCTCGGCAAAATCCCAGCCGATGATGTCATCAACAAAAGTATCCAAGCTGTTGCTTCTACCGTTCCTGCCGTCTTCCCACCCGCCCGATGTGGTCGATCGCAAAACATCGCCCGCATCAATGTAGCCGTTCCTGTTATTATCAGCCACGACGCCTCTGTTCGCTCTATGGTTGAAGTCCCAGAAGGTGAGAACGCCGTCCCGATCCGTGTCTCTTGCCCTTGATCTTACGGCGGACGGAATCTCGGCCTGGTTAATCCAGACATTAAGGTAAAGGTCCTCGTGAGTGTAATCAGCGCCGCTATCAAGGTTGGCGGTAATCACCGCCGCACTGCCCGTTGTCGTTCTCCACGCCTCAGACACACCCGACTGCTCCAAGGCGAATTGCGAGGACGAAAGCGTGTCGTTGGTCAGACCCGACAGCAGCTTTCGTGGTTCAAGATTATCCATCATAAAGCCGCCCGTCATTGAGCGACCCGAACACGCGCTACCCGCGGGAACACAGCCGGGGGAATTCTGGCTCGACGATGATCTCGCTGATGATCTCGACGACGATTTTGATGATAATTTTGACGACGACCTCAACTGTGTGCTGTTGATAAACTTCATGGTCAGTCTCCGTGAAAGGTCTTTGGAAACGCCCGGATCAATTTCGATCCACGACGCAGAGTACACCATAAGAATCGCCACAGGACCTGTTTGGTTTCAGCCCAAAATAATTAATCTGGTCAATATGACGCATCACTCCAATTTGGAGTTTTGCCATAAATGCAATAGAGGGGCGGCGTTTTCTGGCGTAAAATTTTTCCCGTCGCACGGGTCAGGGAATTTACCACGCCTTGCCGTTCTTCTTCGTGCCGCACAGGAAAACTTCCATCCCCAGACTGCGCGCCATCTGCGCCTTGACCAGCATCGCGTGGTCGGCCTCGTCGGCGCTGTTGGCGTAGACGCACTGGATGTGATTGCTCTTGTGCTGCGCCATCATCTGATCGCGCGACACGCCGTAGGTGACCGCGTGCATGATCGGCCATTGAACAGTCGTCTCGCTCCAGCGCCTGTCGGTCTCGGCCTGCGGAAGTTTCACCACGCCTGCGCGGCCCAGGTCCATCTTCAGCTTGCCGTCGTCCACATAAATTCGGCTCCAAATAATCTCGCCCGCCTTGCTGATTCCGCGAAGCGTCCCGCCGCCCAGTCGGAAATACATCGCGGGCTGGCGCATGGACGATGCGCCTTTCCATCCGCCTTCGAAATGTGCGGGCGGAGCGCTGCCTGAAATAAGGAACACCCACACGTATTCCGCGACCGTGCCCGACTTGTCATCGTCGCCCCAGCGTAAATCGTGCAGCGTGTTTTCCACCGGCTGATTCAGGGCCTTGTGAACGTGCAGCGTCATCAATCCATCAAGTCCCGCACATTCATCGACTTCGTTGAAGTGCGGCAATGGTTCGCCCGAATAGAGCGTCCGCTTTCCGTCGCGACTTTTCACCGGCGGCCTGTCGGTGTTGTTGAGCGTGCCTTCGACAAGATCGCTGGCGGGCAACAAATCTTTCAGGCCCTGCTGGTACTGAATGCCAATGGTCGCGCAGCCGAAGTCGTCGGCGATTCGCACCGCCGCGATATACATCTTGCACTGCAGCAACACCTGCTGCTCCGTCAGATCCGTCGTTTCATCGGTTCCCAATTGAAACTTCAAGCCCTTGGATTTGTACCACTCATAGACGGCCTTGGCTTCGACGTCCTTCACCTGCGTGGTTTCGTAGTAGAGCGCGGACTGCGAGAGTCGCTCCTTAAACACGCCCGTCGGGGCCAGGAGTTCGTCGGGGATAATCGCGTTGTACATGCCCATGCACCCTTCATCGAAGACGCCCATGATTGCCTTCTGCGACTGAAGTTGATGCGCGAGTTCCTTGCCCAGGCTCTTGTCCTTGCCGGGCAGTTTGATGTCGCCGAAAGAGACGACGTGCGAGGTGTCGTGCTTGATCTTTCCGGCCGTGAGGAATTTGTTTAGTTGTTTGAGAAACGCCTTGGAGGTGAAGTCCTCGCTCCAGAGGCTGGAATACTTCACGCCCGCCTTCGTGAGCGAGCCGTTGAGGTTCAGCATTCCTACGAGTCCCGGCCAGGTGCCTGACCAGTTCGCCAGTGTCAGGATCGGCGATTTATGGCTCATGAGGCCGTGCAAAATATGATGCGAGTATTGCCAGACGGCCTCTGCGACGATGATCGGGCGAGTCGGGTCGACACTCTCGCGGAACACGCGCATGCCTTCCTTTTGTGACTGAATGAAGCCGTGCTTTTCGTCGGGCTTGTAGGCGTGGACGCGGATCAGCGTGTAGCCGAGCGATTCGACCGCCGACTTGAGCTGCGCTTCCATTTCTGATTGCGCGGGCCAGCACTTTTGGTTGGCCCCCAGCCGCAGGTCGCCGTTGACGATGAGCTGAACGATGTTGCGTGATGGCTTTGCGGAAGCTTTGGGTTTCTTGAGAGACGCGACGGCCGATGTTGTAGGCGATGCGGACGATGTTTTTGACATGATGGGCTCCTCCAAAAGTTGATATGACGCAGGCAATATGACATCAAGTCGGCGGTGAATCCAGCGGACCAAACGACATCGTCAAATTGGGTGGCAAAGGAAGATGTTCCTTCCTTTGTATGTCGAGCCAAATTCGAATTGCTTCGAGGACGAAACTGTGCCACGCAACGCCGTGCCATCCGCATCAGATCGCGGCTCTGCAATCTGGCCCGGCTGGCAAGCCACTGCTTCGTACTTTCTTCGACGTGTGTCCTGCCGGACGGGCCAGAAGCTGCGCACTAAAAAGGTCGTATGAATCAAACGACACTGTTTCTGAATAGATCACTCTGAGCTACCCACATCACACTGCCGACGATAAGCTCTTTCGCATGACACCCGCAGCACCCAAAAAAATCGTCCTGGCCTACTCCGGCGGTCTGGATACGTCGGTCATTTTGCCCTGGCTCAAGGATCGTTATCCGGGCGTGAAGCTCGTGGCGTTCGCGGCCGAGCTGGGTCAGGGCGATGAGCTGTCGGGCATCGAGAAGAAGGCCTACGCAAGCGGGGCGGACGAAGTGGTCGTGATGGATTTGCGCAAGGAATTCGCAGAGTCATATTGCTTCCCGATGTTGCGGGCACACGCGATTTACGAACAGGATTATCTTCTGGGCACTTCGATCGCCCGGCCGTTGATCGCCGCCAAGCAGGTCGAAGTCGCTCATCAGACCGGCGCAGACGCCGTCGGCCACGGTGCGACGGGCAAGGGCAACGATCAGGTCCGCTTCGAGCTGACGTACATGGCGCTCGACCCGACGCTCAAGATCATCGCGCCGTGGAAGGACACGAGCTTTGAACTCCGAGACCGCGAGAGCGCGATCGACTATGCGGAGAAGAAGGGCATTCCGATTCCGGTATCGAAGAAGAAAATTTACTCACAAGACCGCAATCTCTGGCACATCTCGCACGAGGGCGCGGAGATCGAACACCCCGATAGCGAGCCGAACTGGAAGTCGTGCCTGACGATGACCCGGCCGCCCGAGGAAGGGCCCGATCAGAGCGAGGTCGTGGAGATCGGCTTTGAGAAAGGCAATCCGGTTTCGGTCAATGGAAAGGCGATGGAAGGCCACGACTTGATCGCGGCGCTGAACAAGATCGGCGGCGTCCACGGCGTGGGTATCGCGCTGCTGGTCGAGAATCGCCTCGTCGGCATGAAGTCTCGCGGCGTGTACGAAACGCCCGGCGGCACAATTCTTTACGAAGCCCACAAGGCGCTTGAGCAAATCTGCATCGAACGCGACACGCTTCACTTCAAGCAGCAGGTCGCGCTGAAATATGCCGAGCTGGTCTACAACGGCCAATGGTTTCACCCGCTTCGCGAATCACTGCAGACGTTCATCGACCACACGAATCTGACGGTGACGGGCGTTGCAAAAATCCGGCTGTTCAAGGGCAGGGCGATGGCGATCGGCGCGACGAGCGAGCACACGCTGTACGACAGCAAGCTCGCGAGCTTCAGCATGGAAGGCTACGACGTGACGGCGGCGCGAGGATTCATCGACCTCTTCGGCCTGCCGATGAAAGTCGCGCAGCAGGCGAAAAGAGGGTAGTCGGCAAGGGGTACGGCGAGGATCGAGAGAGCGGACCGGCAGGAAGTGGCGCTAGTGGATTATGCTGACGGGCCGACGGGGCGACGGCTGCGTCGACGACCTCAGCGTCTGCGCGAACGTGCGTGTCGCTTCGATGTACACGTCGACTTCCGACTGCGTCAGCAACACCGCCGCCGGATCGATCGCCGCCGTGTGTGCGAAGTTGTCGGCGAAGCTCAAAAGCTTGTCATCGGCCCGTGGTAAAAAATCGCGTCGCGACATTTT
>JBBQKP010000121.1:0-10065 GCA_038326995.1 Tepidisphaerales bacterium | reverse complement strand
GCTCTGTGCGCTGGCGGTCATTCTGTTCGCGATGCGTCAGAAGCATTACTTCGATCAATCAAAAAAGCGACCGTCATAATTTGCAAGTCGACTTGCCGCCTTTCGGCGGAAGGCCACTTACCGCTTGACCACGAGTCGGATGCGCTTGCGATCGAGCACTTTTATCGTGCCGAAGTCGAACGCGCCGTTGCGATTGGTCTTGATGACCTTTTCGTTTTTATCCAGGATGCCGTCGTTGTCCGCGTCATAGAAGATCCTGACATTCGCGGCCAGTCGTTCGGTGGTTTGCCGCGTTCTGTCGACGTTGGCATCGAAGAACAATCTGCCCTTAGACCTGTTGCTCGACAAGGTCACGCCCAGACGAGCGACGCCGAAATTGTTTGCCACGGCCTGTCCGGAAGCGACGTTGTGCCACCACTCGTTGTTGTTGGGGCTCGTGCCGCGCCACACGTTGGTATCGAAGAGATGTCGAACGAGATACCCGCCCGGCGTGACGTTGTTGAACTGCCAGCGGCCCTGGGCGTCGGTCCAACTAAAGGGCTCGGTGCTCTGATCAATGCCGTCGCGATTGAGGTCGAGGTAGATGAATCTGCCCGAGAGTCGCGGCTCATTCGCGTCGACCAGTCCGTTAAGATTGGCGTCGTCGAACACGATGCCGCTGATCAAACCGGGGGTGATGACCGTCGCCACGGAAACACCAAAGTCGTTGTTGAGCGATTGTCCGGCCGCAAGACTGTGCCACCACTCGCTGTTGCCGGGATTAACCGCAATCTGGCCCGAGGCGAGCTGAATACGAACGAGATATCCGCCCGCGGAGAGATTGCTGAATTGCCATGTTCCCGAACTACCAGTCGTGACGGACGGTTCGCCCGAGTCGAGCGAGTTGTTGCGATTGGAGTCAATGTAAACGACCTGTCCGCTTTGCGCGGATTCGACCGCGTCACGAATTCCGTTGCGGTTGGAATCCTGATAGACGGTTCCCGAAAGCGTTCCCGGCGCCGCTGCCGGCGCGACGCCGAAGTTGTTCGAAACCGCCTGTCCCGTCCCGAGGTTGTGCCACCACTCGCTGTTGTTGGGACTGATCGCACGCGAGCCCGTAGGCACTTCATTGCGAATCAAATACCCGCCCGGCGCGACGTTCGTAAACTGCCACGAACCGTCTGAAGCGGTGGTCGTTGAACGCTCACCTGAGTCGCGAAGGAAATTGCGGTTCGTGTCGATGTAGACGATTCGACCGCCGACCCCGGCATCACCCGCGTCGCGTGTGCCGTCGGCATTGACATCATTGTAAACCACGCCGCTGATGGAACCGGGCGAGCGATTGACGGTCGATTCGTTGCTGTCCTCGCTTTGCCCGCCCGCGTTCACGCCGCGAACCATGTACAAAGAAGTACCCGACAGGGCCTGGGTGTCGAGGAACGTAGTAGAGGTGGTCGAGCCGATCTCGACGAACGCGCCCGAAGTGGACCGGCGATAGACGGTGTACGAAGCGGCAAGATCACTGCGGAGCCATGAGAGCGACACGCCGCTAGCGGTATTGATCGAGCTGAGCGCCTGCGGGGCGAAATCGGTATATCGAACGCGATAGACTCTTGCTCCGGTGGCGGTTGGCCCGCCCGCGCCGTCGTCGCGGTAGAGATCGGTGAAATAAATGCCATCAGGACCGGCAGCGATGCCGGCGATTGTCGCGCGGCCCGTGCCGTTGTACTTCACCAGAATGCGCGGCGCGGTCGTGAGCTTGCCCGAACTGTTGCGGGTGGTGAGATCGGTGAACTCTGCGATGTACTTGCCGCGATCCTGCGGGCCCGTCGCGTAGGTCGGGCCCGAGAGAGAGACGAAGGCGTGGTCCTGACTGTCAGCGGGAAAGAGGCTTCCACCAAACCTGCCGGACTGCACGAACGTGATGCCCACGGGCGCGGTGGCGGGGTCCCAGATGAAGATCGAATTGTCACGGAACGACTGGTCCGTGCCCGTGTAACCCAGACTTTGTCCGGCAAAACGGACATCGACGAGGCGCGAGTTGCCGTTGCCTTCCTCGGCGATATAAAGCCGGCCGTCGGCGTCGCGCCAGTCGCCGCCGAAGGGGTTTCGCACGCCGTTCGCGTAGATATAGTCCGTCGCGGTGATGCCATTGGACGCGTTGTAGAACGCATTGTCCGACGGTGCGGAGCCATCCTTATTCAGGCGAAGAATCTTGCCGCGAAATTGATTGTTGTTCAGACCAAGCGACGAATCGAACGCGTCGCCCATATGGACGTAGAGCTTGTTATCCGGGCCGATCGTGATTGTGCTGATGAAGTGCGATTGGCCTTGTGTTTCGGGCTGCATGTTCAGGATCGTGGTGACACTGCTGGCGGTCTGTCCGCCGTCGGTCGAGCGAAGCCTCACGACGCGCGGATAGTGCAGACTGCTGCCGGGCGGGTTGCCGTTGTCCCACAGGCCGGTGATGTAAAGATCGCCGTTCGGGTCGGCAACGATGCCCGCCATGCCCTGCTCGCCCGTTCCTGAAAACGGACCCGCCGCGTTGTAATCCAATAGACCCGTCGCGAACGTGCCCACCGATCCATTACGACGAACCACCTTCACCGAGCCGTACAGTTCCGCCACATAATAGAGGGGCGACGTCGGGCTTGAACCCGGGTTCGGCACGAACGCGATGTTTACCGGCAAACGGAAATTGCCCGTCGGTGCGACCTCTTCCACCACATAACCCTCACGCGCGATCCACGTCCCGAGCCCCACGACCGGCGACGTCTCCGCCTGCGTTCGGAAATCCAAAGTGCCGTAACTGCTGATCTCGCCGCGGCTGTCGGTGTAGCGCGTCCAGAGCGAATACGCCCGGGCAGGCAAGAGCGACGACTGCCCCGCTCGCGTGCCCACGAAGTCCCCGTCGCCAAAGTGAATGTGCCCCCGGCTCAGGGGGTCCGTCACGTTTTGCGACTGCCATACGATCCGATTGCTGTCTTCCCGGTCGCGAATTTCCCAGTTCGTCGCGACGAACGAGTCGCCGTCGGCGTCGGTGAAACGCGTGGTATCCACCTGCATGTGGACATCAAATGCACTCACGACTTGTCCGGGCAGGGGCTCGGTAATGATCGGCGACGAAGGCGCGGCCAATACCCTGCGAAGCTCGAGCTTATCCAAGTCGAACGATGATCGATTTTCTGACCCTAACGATGACAAAATACGCCTGTTCAACTTCATTTGTGCACTTTTCCTTTTTTTTCAACCTCTGCAGACCAAGTAACACGCCAAACCGATGAACCTGCGCATGGTGCGAGCCTGATCAGCGAAATCATCTACTGGCCGCACCTGCGAGCCAGTTGATTCCAACCCGCTGGATCTTCGATGATGCAGATTGACGATGAGCCGGGCAAAATAATCCGCGCCTAACGACAAACTGTTGCGCCGCTGAATAGATGTAAAAGACGCCCACCCATAAAAATGGGTGGGCGTCTTGAATCAGGCAGATGCGTGCGACAGTGTTGTCCAAATGCGACTACCGCAAACTCGACTACTCGAACCTACTTATTTCGTGTCGAGATTTGGGAACTTCTGTTGCTCGATCTCACGCTGCAGGATGATCTCGGGCTTGACCATGATCAGCAGGATCGACTCGTCGCTTGCCGTGCCTCGGTTGGTGAAGAGCCGCTTGAGGAACGGCACCTTCGACAAGACCGGGACGCCCGACTCGCGATCGAGCTCGTTGGAGAGCGTCTGTCCGCCCAGAAGGATCGTGCCTTTGTCGGGCACGCTGACGGTGGTCGAAAGCTGGGTGATTTCGAGTTCGGGCTGCTGCAGGAAAGCGGTTACCGGTTCGGTAGTGATCACACCACCACCGCCATCGCCGGCCGTTCCGCCTAGCCCCTGCACGGCGAAGGGACGCAAGGCGATGAGTCGTGCGAGCTGCGGACGAAGGGTGAGCTGCACGTACTTACGGTCCGCACTGACCGTTGCCTGCACGTCGAGAGAGACACCAGTTTGCACGACGTCGATTTCCGGATCAAACAGGCCCACGCCTGTTCCGACCACGGGGGTCAGATCGGAAATGAACGAACGTTCGACGGCAACGAGGATGAAAGCCCGCTGGCCGTTGAACAGCGTCAGTCGCGGTGCATTGAGCGTGGTCACAGCCTGATTGGCCTGGGTCGCACGCAGGAACAAGGTTGCCTGGAAATCATCGAGGAAGGCGCTGATGCTGGTTGAGAGGTTTGCCCTTGGCGACCCGTCTGAACCGACGAATTCATTCGCAAGATTACCCGGTCCAGTGGTATCGAGAAGCGGGGCCGCACTGAACTGCGATGAGGTCTGATCAACACGAATGGGCGAGAACGTGGACCCTGTCTCGTCGGCATTTTCGGCACTTGTAGCGCCGTTAAGGTTGAACGCGAAGTCGAAATCCACGCCTATATCTTCCAGGAAGTTTCGCTGTACGCGAAGGAAGCGGGCTTCGATGTTCACCTGAATCGCACGGGTCTCGCGGAGCTTGGCCAGGACGTCCGCGACGGAGATCTGGTTTTCAGGGGTCTGAGTCACGATCAGGCTGCCGTTGAGTTCCTGGACAGAACCGATAAGCCCGCCCGCATCCCTCCAACTGTCTGAAGCGACGGTGTCTTGAATAAGGGCAATGATTTGCTGCACGCGTTCTTCGCGAGTGGCATCGTCTGCTCCGCCCTGACCGCCGCCCTGACCGCCGCCGCCACCGCCGCCGCCGAACAGACTACCACCGCCACCGCCGCCGCCACCTCCGCCGCCACCGCCACCACCACCGCCACCAGTAAGACTGAACTGCGGTGCGGTATCGAAATCGGGAACCTGCGTGAGCAAGTCGCGAATGTCGTAGGATCGGAAAACAGTATTTCGGGCGAGGTCTTCGTTGGTCGAGATGGTGATAACGCCGTCATCGACGCTGAAGCCGAGCTGCACCACGCCGCCGCCGACCGATTCTAAAACCAGTTTCAATACCTTGCCGAATCGTACGTTGCGAAGCCGCTGTGTGATGGGGAAGTTGCGGTCGATTCCCGCCCCTTCCAAAGCCGTCCAGTTGACGAAGATATTGGACTGTGTTGTATCTCGCAGGAAGTCGATCACGTCAGTGAACGGCACTGCGTCGAAACGGACTTCGGGGAGGGCGCGAGACAGGACCTGTTGAATCGCCTGGTCGGAGGTATTACCTCCGCCGCGTTCGACTTCGACATACACGTCGCGACCTTTGGACAAATCGGGCCAATCCGTCGGGTACTCCAGCAATGTCGGAATCGGAACCCGCTGTTCCTCTGCAGAGTTGAGAACATCAACCATGTTGCGATTCATTCGTTCGATCGTGACACGCTGATTGCGAATCTGAAGCTGATCGTAAACGATATTCCGAATCGCACTTGCGTAGTCGTTTCGCGGGTCAATCACCAAAATCTGGTCGATCACTGCGAGCGCCTCTTTATACTGACCTTCCTGAGTCAGCCGTCGGCTCTGTTGTGTGAGTGAGCGAATCTGGTCTCGCTTGGCCTGCTCGGTTGCCTTGAGAGTCTGCTGCTCAGTCTTCTGACGCTCGACGTTGTCTTCCTCTGCCTTTGAGCGGTTGAACGAGCCTTCGGTCGTCGCGACTTCCGTGCGAATGGTCGCAATTTCCGAGTCGAACGCCTTAATCTCGTCCTGACGGAAAATACCCGGGTCAGAATCGCGGGCCGCCTGGGCCTTGACCAGTGCATTACGGGCGCTGGCGAAGTCCTGGGCCTGAAGCGCCAGTCGAGACTCTTCAAGGGCCGATTGATAACTAAACTGGATCGCTTGACGCCTGGCTTCGATCTGCCTGGCGGTTTCGCTTAGCAGATCGGATTGCCCCGGCTCGCGCCCCGTGAGCTTCAAAAGGTCGTTTCGTCCCGTCTGGGCCGTGCCATTTGCCGGGTCCAGTGTCGCGGCTCGCGTGTACAGACCAAGCGCTTCATCCAGACGGTTGCCTGCCTTGGCTTCATCAGCGAGCTTCACCAACTGAAGGGCTTCAGCCTGTTTCTGTGCTGTGCGCAACTTGTCGGTATCGACAAGAGCCTGCAAACCCGTCGCAGCGGTAGTGGCTTGGGGCGGCGTTATCGCCGGTGCTCCAGCCGTTGATTCCATCGCCGGTGCGTCGACTGTTGATACCATTGCCGGTGCGTCGATCTTTGATTCCATTGTCGGTGCGTCGACCTTTGATTCCATTGCCGGTGCGTCGACCTTTGATTCCATTGCCGGTGCGTCGACCTTTGATTCCATTGTCGGTGCGTCCGCAACCACGACCTCACTATCTCGACGGGCTTCTTCAGCCGCACGAACGGCATCGGCCTGTTCCTTCTTGTCCATCCGCAAAATAAGTGTCTGCGGGCTGGTTTCGAAAATGCGATTCTTATAGTCAAGCTCGACAGCGCGATTGAAATTCGCACGGGCGGCGATCCAATCGCCGCTATTGAACTGCGTCTTGCCGCGAAGGTAAGCTTCGCGCGCCTCGGCGACCGCGTCACTCGTCGCTACGTCACTCGCGGATTCGTCACTCGCGTCCAACACGGGCGCGGGAACTTCGGTCAACGTCGCCACGGCGGGTGACGCATCTGGTGCCCCGACAGCCGGTGCCCCGACAGCCGGCGCAACAACTGCCGCGGGGAGTTGCTTGCCGATGTCTCGCAAATAACCTTCCGGGCTCTTCTGGAACAACGGCGCACGGAAACCTGCCGCGTCGAGCGAAGAGAACTTCGACTTGGCAGAGCCAAGATTGCCACCGCGGAAATCCGCGACGGCTTCGTCATACAAAGGGCGGAGGTTCGTGCCCGACGAGCGAATCACATCGCGTGCGACGCTGATCTGTTCGCCGGCCTTGCCGGATGTGCCTGCGTCGGCGAACGCGTTGTCGCGTGCGGCGACGTAATCAGACAATGCGCCAAGCGGATCGTTGGCGGCGAGCTTCTGCTCTCCGGACTCGAACGCGGCGCGGGCGGCCTTGCGCTGCTCGGACGATCCCGCTGCAGACGACACGGCCGAGGCGAGCTGGGCCTTGTCGGCTTCACTCAGCGAATCGGGCGAGACCGACTGAAGCGTCGCGAGTGCTTCTTCAAACTCCGAAGCCCTAAGCTGAGACAAACCCGTCGCGAGCTTTTGAGCTTCACTGGAATCCTGTATGGCCAAGGCGTAGGCCAGGGTCGTGTGATTCAAGAGCGTGTGCGAGATGGAAGTCGCACCGATATCGGCGAATGCCGACACGACCGTCGCGGCGGAGGTGACACACACCGCCATCGCCAGCGCTGCACTTGCCGCGGTTTTCGCAGCGGCGGTTGATTTACCAGTTCTCACGGACCGGCCGACTCGAAGGGAGTGGGCCACGGCTGTTTCTTCGGTGCGGGTCATGGTTTCGTCGTTCATGCAAGGGGTGTTGGATTCTCGGGGGTGTGTCACGACGCTCCTGCTGTTGTTTACGTGAAATTTATTCCGGCTTCAGACTGGACGGCCCGGACTTGAAGTTAAAGACTTTGCGGACATTGCCGACGTTGGCGAAAGACTAACCAACTTCCACGGCTCTTGAGAAATCGCGGCCGCGCGGACGACAGGCCAGTTCAAGTCGCAAGTCCAACCCGACGGCATCGCATCGCGTACTTTTGAAGGCAACGTTTCACACTTCCACTCGGCTGTTTTACCGTCTCGTTCTACTCGTTCGACTCCACTTCGTTCGTTCTGCGACCATGGCCCGTGGGAGGAAAATAATTTCGCGTCGAGGATGACCCAGAGCTTGTTTGCAGTGCGGGCTTCGAGGATGGAGAAAGGCGAAAGCATATATCAATTCTGAACTCGCAGGACGAGCGCGCAAACATTCGCACGCGGGGCGGGATCGTAATGAGGAGTACCGGACGTTGCAAACTATGCTGTCAGACCCGACTTTATTTGACCCCGGGGTCGGATAAGGCCAAAGTCACGCTTCGCACCCGCATCAACGGGAACATGTCAATCATACCGCCACCGGGTAAGTCATATTTTCTTCATCAGGACATGCCCGAACTTCCGCACATAACGCCCCGCACGACGAAAATGCGACGTGGACAACCCGAACACTCAATATGATGGAAAAGACATTAAAGCAGCCCGGCGAATCAATCGGTCAAGCAACCCGTGCCCTCACTCATCAGCAGAGCGGCCATCCGACTCCACCGCAGCCCATAATCAATTTAAGCGATCGATCGCTCACGCGGACCCGCTCTGGTGCTCGCGTCGGTGCTCGCGTCGGTGCTCGTGCCGGCGTGATTCTGGTATTCGTCGTCGTTCTGCTCGTCCTGCTGGCGATCATGGGCACGGCCTATCTGTCGGTCGTGCGAATGGACCGTTTACAAGTCACCGGCCGCGGCGCACAAGGAAACCCCAACGGGCTTATAGACGCGACCAGGCTCAATGAGATCGCGGGTCTCACCAAAACTCGGCTGCTTGAGGACATCGTTCGTGACCTTTATTCGATCGACACGCGTCCGAACGTGAACGCAATTGTCCTGGATGCGTTGCGGTTCCGCAGCCCGACGCCAGCGCTCCCGCTTCTGCCGACTGATTTCCGCGACTTCGACGCGGTCGGCGATATCGTCACTGCGACAAACGCCGGTGACCCGTGGCTGTCCCCGCTTTTGCCCGAACACACGCCTGCCGGGGCGATCAGTGCATCCACCGTTGTTTTCTGGAGCGCAATCGGTCAGCCCCTGCAGCGCAGAGATAGTTCTCAATCAATACTCGTCGATCCGATCTTTCGTGATCCGAGAGATTTTGGCCTAACAAGTCAATTCGGCGGGCAACCGCTGGCCTCACGCGCTCTGCTGGGCATCGCCTCGGTCGCGATGGGGAATCCTACGGGCGTGAGAAACCGCAACCGAGTCTATCCGGCCTTGATCACCCCGGCGGGAACGATCATCGCCGCCGACGCCGACGGCGATGGCATCGCCGACTCGGGCCTCGCGCCGGTCGTAGTGCGTCCTGCCGCGCCCTTCACCGGTTCGCAGCAAACCTTTCGCGACCGATACGTGACCGGCCCCAATGCAACTTTCGGCGACGCAGACGTGCAAAATCCCGACGTCGCCTACTTCGTCGGTTACCGCGTCATCGACAACAGTGCGCAGATCAATATCAACACCGCACTGTCCGTCACAGGCGACTTCACGCTCAACCACCCGCAAACCACTCCCGCACGAACTGGCGGTACCACCGCTCAGGAAATCCTCGACACTACCGCAGCATCTATGTCAGCGAATCTGGGCTTCTACCGCTCGAACATCGGCTTAGTCGAACTGCTCGGCGGGCTGCGAAATACATCAATCCATCCGAACTACAATTCCGTCGGCACGCCCGACCCAAGAGAGGCAGACATCGGCAGGCTCGTCGGTCTGCGCCTTTCGCTCGATTCCACTAATCCTACTGAACAGCTTTGGAATTCTGCTTCTCTTTACGACCAGAGGCTAAGCCCGCTTCCACCTGCCCCTGCAAGTCCAGCCGTCACATATCTGTCCGACTTTGTCTGGCCTGTGAATCCCGAAGACGCGTCCACGGGTGCGGTGCGACTCAATATTCCCCCCACCGCGTCTCCACTGCGTCCACAGGCCTTTCGCGCGACGCTCGGTAACGCACTCGAAGACGGCCTGGTGTCGGACATCGAGAATCCTAAATTCGTACGATACCTCATCGGCGGCAGCGGCGTGCTCATTGGTGATCGTCCCTTCGCTTCGTTCGACGAATCAACCTCTGCCGCATCGCTCGCCTATCGTGCCGGGCTTCTTTCCAAGTCTAGTGTGTTTGGACAAGTCGAGGGTGTGCTTGCGCAATCCACATCCTTCAGCGCGGGCAATTTCTCAGGCAACTCGGTCATCTGGCCTTACTTCCCCGCGAACGAAGTGACGCTCTGGTATCAGTCGACCAAGCGATTCGACGAGATCGCACCCGGCGCGCTCTCGGCCCAGGCGTACGGCAATGACCCGGCGTCGTTGTTCGAACCCTTCGCCGCAACCAATGCGACAAACCGAAACTTCCTCCGCTCGCCGCGGTCACTCCTGACGGGTTATAACGCACTATCCACAA
>JBBQKP010000120.1:0-10091 GCA_038326995.1 Tepidisphaerales bacterium | reverse complement strand
TCGCGGGGGTTGATGAACGCGGCTTTGTAGATGTCGCAGAACAGAATTTCGTACTTTGCGGCGAAAGCCCGAACCCTATCCAAAGTGCCCGCGTCGTCTTCCATCATCCACCTCGCAAGTGTGGCGGCGTTGAATCGGATGTCCTGGCTCTCGCCCAGCAGTCCGAATCGACAAATCGATCGGGTCAAATCGCGGATGTGCTCGTCTTGTTCCATGCCGATAATTTACTCGCACTGACCAGAATCTTGACCATTATCCGGCGACATATGCCGAATTTCCGACAAAAGCCCGCACACGCCCAGTCACGCGGCGGGTGATGCCGGGCGGGTGTAATTCAGGTTTGACGAAGGTTGTGTAGAAACTTTTTTTCAGTGTCGTCTTCGCAATGATCTGGCGTGTCGGAATGTGCGCTTTCTGGTGCGCCCGACTTCAAACCCTCCATATTTTCGGCTAAAAACCGGGCCTAGTTCGAGTCCCTCCGCGATCATCGACCGTAAAGCAAGCATAGACTACGGCTTGCGACGATCAAAAAATCAGGCGAAGCCTGACTGGAAATACGTCGCTGAAGGACCTTTACCACTCCGTCGCACAAGAACTCTTTTTGGTTCATTTGATTCGTGCGTCGTTGCATTCGTGCAGTGCAAACAACTTGAGATCGAAGAAAGTCTGATCGCGGTAGCCGCAGGCCTGACGCCGCGTCGTTCGAATCTTGTGGTTCGCGCCCTCCAGCGCGGCCGTCGACATCGGACAATCATGCCACGCCAGAATGCCGCGCGACGTTTTGCGTCATCGTGATAAACGCCAGGTCAATGACATAGCGCGCGAAGGCCGTCGTGTGCTGCATGTGATCTCTTGCGAAAAGCAATTTGCATTGACGGGTCTTGCAGCAATCGTTGCACCAGACCCGCTGTACCTGCACCTTTACCTGCACCTGGATTTCGGTCCGGCGCCTTGCGACGGGCTGACTGCGGATCACGCGTGTGACGACGCCTTGGCGGGTGATGACGCCTCGTCGGGTGATGCTCTGGCCGTCGCAGATCGGGCAGCGGACTTTGGCCCGGTCAACTTCGACACGGAAGCGGACGGCCCCGTTGACGAACTGCGTCGCTTTGTGATGGCAGTGACGAATTCCAAACGCGTGATAGAGCAGTGAGGTGGACCTGGCGGCTTCGCCCGTAGGTGTGAATAACCACAAGGACAACCGCCCGTCCGCGCTTTTTTAGAGCGACTACGCGAGATTCGGATGAGCCATAAAAAACACCCGGCCGGGCCGAGGTGTGGTCGGTCCGGCCGGGTGCATGTGTGTCAGCGGAATGCATTACGCATGCACGACGGGGAAGTCGATACTGGGCTGAGCGACGTGGTTAAAGTAGTTGGTGTAGAAGCCGATGGCGACGTGTGCGACGATCTCGGCGAGGTGTGCGTCAGTCAGGCCTTCTGATTTGGCGGTTGCAAGGTCGGCGTCGGTCAGATGACCCTTGCTTGCGACTAGCCGGCGCGCCACATTGACGATGGCGTCGAGCTTCGCGTCGCCGGTCTGGCCGTTACGCGAACCGGCTACCTGCGCTTCGTTCAGGCCGTTCATTTTGCCGATCACCGTGTGTGCACTGAGGCAGTAGTCGCAACTGTTCGCCTGAGCGACCGCAAGGGCGACCGCTTCGCGCTGGGCGCCGCTTAGTTGTCCCTTGCCCAGCGTTTTGACGGCGATCAAATAAGTTTCGGCGACGACAGGCGAATTCGCCATCGCGCGGACCATGTTCGGCACGCTGCCGAAAGTGGCCTTGGCTTGGTCGAGAACGTCCTTGGTCGGGCCGATGGCGGACTCAGGATTGATGAGGGGCAGACGATTCATAACAGACTCCTTAAAAGCTCGGCGAGGCGGCTCGGCAACACGCCGAAACTCGAATCGCTGATGGTTGAATATTTTCTGATACCTACTGATAGGTAGAATTTAGTTTTGATAAAAATGACTCCTGGCGGTCCTTTGACGTAGTGGATCGTCCGACTCAGTGATTACTTAATCAATTGCGACTTTGCCTTGCTTCAAAGACGCCAGCACACAGTCTGCGACGCTGCGCAGGCGCGACGAATCGGCACAGGCACGGCTAGCAAGAATCGCCCCCTCGACTGCGGCGAAGATCGTCTTGGCTGTACAGTCGGCTTCTGTGGAAAGGGTGAAGGTCTTCTGCTTCACACCCAGCGTAAGCGTCGAAGATAGCCACTGCTCGTTGTCGGCAAAGAATTTTCTCACCTCAATCGCCAGTTCTGGAGAAATTGAGCCTGCTTCGGCAGCTAAAATCGCTACAAGACATACTTTATTCGGCTCTTTATAAAGATCCGCCAGTATGGCGAAAAATCTCTTCAGCCGACCCTCGGCCGACTGTTCTTTGCGATCGATTTCCGAACGCACCGTCTCGAACCGCTGTCGATATCGAATCGCCAGTGCCAGTGCCAGATCCGATTTCGAGGGAAAGTGATAATGGATACTGGCCGATTTCACTCCGACCTCGGCCGCAAGATCGCGAAAACTGACGGCCTCCAGGCCGCGACGCTGGCAGAGCGCCTCGGCGACATCGACAATGCGATCAGCAGTGCTCATGACCATTGTATACCTATCAGAAGGTCAATGTCAAAGGCTATTTCACTTTATTCCTGCGCTCCCGCCTCCCATCGCATCACCAAACGCTTTAGTGGACCAAAAGCCAGTTCAACTCTACTGTTAACAACTGGAGTTGATTGACGCGCCGTCGGCGGTGACACCTTTACCCACGCACTCGTACATTGGTCGCGATTCACCATGACCACACCATCCAAGCAGCCGACGCAGACTTCTGACTTGACTCTTGATCCCCGATTCGACGCTCCAATCGATGGCCGTTTCGACGTTCGAGCCTTCGGCGCTTCGGGCACGGGCCTGGCTTCCGACACGCACGCGATCCAACGCGCGATCGACGCGGCAAGCCAAGTCGCCGGCCCGTTTGGCGGCACCGTCGTCGTCCCGCCGGGCAGATATCTCATCGGCACGATCTACCTTCAGAGCAACATAACGCTGCACCTGCAGGCGGGCAGCCGACTGGTGGGCACGCCCGATCTCGACGCGTACGTGGCGAGCGATTCCGCGATCGATCCCCGTTCTGACTCCCGCTGGCTGCGGGCGATGATCATCGGCGTGGGCGTTCGCAACGTCGCGATCATCGGGCCGGGCGTGATCGACGGGGCGAAGGTGTTTGATGTTCGTGGTGAGGAAAAGATGCGCGGGCCGCACGCGGTGAGGCTTATCGATTGTGCGGATATCACGTTCACCGATGTCACGTTTATCGACGCGGCCAACTACGCAATCTACGGCGAGCACGTCGATCGATTGGCCGTTCGCGGCTGCACGTTTTTGGGCGGTTGGGACGGCGTTCACCTGCGCGGCACGCCGGGCCGACCGTGTATAAACATGTCGATCATCCGCTGCGATTTCCGCACGGGCGACGACAGCATCGCGGGCCGATACTGGCACGACACGCTGATCTCGCACTGTCAGATCAACTCCAGCTGCAACGGCATCCGCCTGATCGGACCGGCGACGAAATTGCTCATCCACGGCTGCGTTTTCTACGGCCCGGGTCAGTACGAGCACCGCACGCAAAGCCGCACGAATATGCTCGCCGCGGTCCTGCTTCAGCCGGGCAGTTGGGACGCGACCACCGGCGACCTCGACGACGTGCTCATCTCCGACACGACCGCGCGCGACGTGCAGAGTGCCGTGACGCTGTACGTTCGCCCTGGGAACCGAGCGGGCTCGGTGACGATCGAGCGACTGACGGCGACGGGCGTCTATCATGCGGCGATGAGCTTCGAGAGCTGGGCCGAGACGCCGATTGAGCGCGTGACGCTGCGCGACGTGTCGGTGCGATACACGGCCCAGAGCGCGCCGCCATCGGGAGACGTGCAGCTCGTCGAGCCGCGTTTGGGAGTTCGGCCCTTGCCGGCGTGGGGTCTGCTGGCCTATCGAGTGGACAAGCTCGAACTGGATCGTGTTCGCGTCACGACCGAGGCCGTCGATAGTCGGCCCGCGCGTTTGAACGAACATGTGGGCGTCGTCGAAGAGTCTGACGTCCGATGCGTCGCTCCGGCCGCGAGTGGGGCGGGCTGATTTTCGGTTGACGGTCACGACTTCAGCGCATTCGCCGGCATGATCAGCTTTAGAAGTTGCTCGGGCGCGAACGACGACAGCCCGTCGATTAAACTTGATGAAACCGGTTCGACGGTTGCGAATTTTGGTGCGGCAGGCTCAGAATTTTCGCGATTTCCAAACGAATTCTGCGTTGGTTTGAGTCCTTCGGCGCCCGTCGAGCAGACCAGGAACACCTTGAAAAACATTGTGTTTCCGGGATACTTTTCTGATGGGTCGCAGTGTCACAGTTTGTGTCGTACTTTTGTGGCCGCGGATCTGATGGTGCCAATAGCAATACTTATACGCGAGAAAGGATCCGCATCTTCAGTCGTCTGTCGGACCAGCCGATATCTCTTCAATGCTCGCACTCTCTGTCAGGCAGCCGTTTGCGGAGTTGATTCTGCGCGGGATCAAGACCGCGGAGCTTAGGACGCGTTCGACGACGATCATCGGCGAGCGGTTTTACATTTACGCGACGAAGAGGAAATCAAGCGCGGCCGATGGTTTGTTCGCGGCCGGCCTGTTGAGCGCTGGTGCGTGGTCGGACGATTTGCGTCCCGCTTCGCCGCCTGGTTGGATGATCGAACTGGCGAAGCAGGTGAAGATGATCGGCCTGGAAGAGGACTTGCCGCGCGGCCTGATCGTGGGTAGCGCGGTCATTGAAAAAGTAATTCCGCCGTCGTGTGAGGGTGATTTGTACCAGTGGGTTCTGACCGATGTCGAGCGATTGCGTACGCCACGCAAACCACAGCGACAGCCTCAGCCGGTGTGGTTCAGGCCCGCGTGATGAGCGCCGACGCGATCGAACTCAATTTGATTTGCGTCACGGCACGATCAATGCGTCGAGGGTCTGGATTCGCGCGGCACATCGCTGTGCATACGTGTTGAACTCGGCCAATTCTCGTGGAGAGAGATTGGGCAGGTTGAGCTCGGTCGCACCCGAAAGCGTGCGGGCGTAAATTTCGGAAAGCAGGTCGGCGGGTACGCGGCTGGCGACGTCTTCGGGCGAGTAGCCTCTGGGAAACGTGATCTGCGCCAGTTCTCCAGTGACGAACCACAGCAGGCCGTTTCGGTACATCATTTCGCGAGCTTTGAGGTAGTGGTCTCGAGATTGGCGAATGAGCTTCGAGCGAAGTTCGGGATCGGTTGCCTGCTGGGCGAGAATAAAATCCCGGTCGGCTTGGACCAGAGTCGATAGCGCGTCGAGCCATGTGAGGTGCGGAAGATACAGCGTGCGGTCCTGTGTGAAACGCTCAATGTGGGCGGCGTACTCTTTTTCGGTTCGCGAGATCAAATCGATGACACGCTTGTATGAATTCAACGCGTCGGCCTGGAGCAGTGCAATGCGCGCCGAATCAAGCGGCTGATCGTGTGCGAGAAGTTCGAGCTCGGGAAATTCCTTCTCGGCCGGCTGGGGCAAACCCGCGGCGGCGGCTTCAAAATGTCGGCCTCGATCGAACTCTTCTTCGGTCCAGAATCGCAGGGCGATGGCGGAGCGTGAACTGAGCACGCGTGGCGGGAGCTTGGCGGATCGAAGGCCGCGAGATTGTCTTAGGGCCTCGCACTTGCTGTAGTAATTGAACGCCAGCGCGAAGGTGGAAACGCCCTGTGGAAAAGGCTCGAATTGCCTTAGAAACTGCAGTTCGCTGCCGTCCAGAACGTTGTCGATGACTGGAGCGCCGGCGCGCGGCTTGGAGAACTCGGCGAGCAGATTTCCGTTCACGTCCAGCAGCGGATCGTGCGCGAATCGCCGAAATGTGGTGTCGCGTTGGTTGGTCGTTCGGGGCGGCCTGATGGTGATGACAGGGATGAGATTTTCGAGTCGCGGGCGAAGAACGTCGGCGAATTCCTGCCTCACGATCACGTTGATCCTGGTCGGATCGACGGCTTCCTGAATCACATAACGGCTCGGGTCAATTCCTGCGTCCAGGGCGGCGGTAACGAACGCGCCGCGGCTCTTTGCATCGATAGTGAATTGAACGCGCGAAACTGGTGCGAGCGAGTCGTCTCGGACGCGTGCGCGGTAGTAAAATTTTTCAGTCGATTCGCCCAGCTTGTGGAAATAGATGTCCGCCATCTCGGCCAGGATGTTGATGTTGAAAGGCCGCTCGCGATCGACCGACCGGGCGTAATCGAGCCCCTCAAGAACGGCGGAATATTTCGCGGCAAGACTGGTGAGCTGGACGGAAAGGTTGTAGGCCTTGTTGCCGATCTGGAAAAGGTGAACGTCGTCGAATTCGGGCTGAAGCAGTCGAACCAGATTGATTCGCGTGTCGATGTCTTCATAGTCGCGACGATTCTTCTGAGCCTCGATGTTCATCCACATCGCCATGACCAGCGGCCCGCGAAAACCGCCGAGCAGTAGACCGATCGCAAAGCTGTCCATGCCCGAAAGGGTGGCGGCAGATGAAGAGCCCGTGCCGGCAGAGCTGGCTGTGGTGGCGAGCGGGCGGTAGGCGAAGTGCCTGACGGCCGACGCGCCGATGAGCGACGCGATGAGCACGCCCACGAGGATGAATCGTGAAGCGAAGTTCTTGGGATTCCCCTGAGCAATGGTTCTGTTCGCTCCTTTATTCACGGTGCCACTTCCTTTCGGCGAAGGGCCACGTATGCAAGAGAAATCGCGGGCACAGCGAATATCACGAGCGTGAACACGGCGCGAATGACATCCGTAGAAGGCACGGCCAGCCCGCGCTCGACGAAATCATTTAACGCAAAGTAGTCCAGATTCGGCAAATAACTCGCGATCGTGCGGAGCGTGAGTGCGAGGCCTTCGACTGTACCGGCGACGGTCTGAACGGCGGCGGTGTCGGTGATTTGTGCGCTCAACGCCACGCGTGCGCCGATGCCGCTGGCGAGTGCGTCACCGACCTGTTCCACGACCCAGTTCGCGCCCAGGACAAACACGCTAAGGACCAACGCGATGTGCCAGGAAAGAAACGTGCTGCAGCACAATGCGAGCGAGGCGATGAGCACCGCGAGAAGCCACTGACCGAAAAACGCCTTGGCAAGATTGACGGCGAAGAAGCCCGAAGGCTCGACGACTGACATCGTCGATTTTTCAAGCTCGATCGCATGGCCCGGTGTTTCCACACGCAGGTCGGCGTCGATCAGGCCGCTGGTGAGCGAGCTCACGCCGCTGCTCAGCGAGGCTATGGGTACGCGAATGAATGCGGTTCGATTGTTCTCTGGAATCACAATCTGCTCTGGAGCGATAGCGCCGGTTTTTCGGTCGGTCAGCGTGAGTACGAGCCTCGTGGGGACATCGCCCGCATCTTCGGATCGATCAACGCCGACGCGAAGTTCGAGATCGAGGTGATCAGATGAAAGCGGCACCGGCTGGGCTTGCGTGCCGAAGGAGAATCTTGCGGTGCCTGTTCCGGGCTGGCCCGGTCCGAGGACGCGCAGGCCGCGCCGACCGAACCCGCCGCGGAGGATCGGAGCGGGCTGTTGTGTTTCAAAAAGGTTGACGGGCGTGATGGTCCGGAAGAGGTCTGCGGAAGTGGCGGGGACAATGAGCCGGACGGACTCGCTGCCGAGTGAGATGAGGTGATCGCCGCCGACGACGGAGATGCGGATCATGAATCTTCGCATCCCGGCCAGCAGTTGCGACGCCTGTTCGGATACGAAGACGCGTACGGGTTTGATAGCGGCAGGGTCGGTGAGCACGACTGGGCTGCCGCGATTGATCTCGGCGGGGCCGACGACGAGTTCGTCGAACTGCGAGACGATCGAGATGGCGAGCTGGCATTCGTCGGCGAGGAGAACCAAGGGCCGATCGCCCGAGATTTGTTCAAAGGGAATGCGAAGTTCGATCACGACCCCGGCCGCGCCTGGCAGGGCGTTTGATGCGCCGCCCGGAATGAGCTGTATCGGATCAACTTCGAATGGAATCACCGCGTTTTGCAGACTCGAAATCGAGCCCGGCTCGCTCTTCGAAGGCAAGCGCGAAAAGACATTGGTCGATGTCGGCGAGGTCAGGCGGTTGGTGCGGAGCAGGCCTGTCGTTTGGAAGTGTTCGAGCCATGCTGTGGAAAACGCGTCGGAGTTGCCCATCGCCAGGCGTGAATCAATGGTCCGACCCATCTGCGCGGCGCGAACGTGAGTCAGGCCCCAAGTGAAGACGAGCATTACGCCCAGCAGCAGTGCGGCGACCCCTGAAAAGCCGACGAGTTTACCCGTGACGATTTCGAGCCTGGAGGCGGGCTTGCTGACGATTGTGAAGATCACCTTGCTGTCGATATCGCGACCCAGGCTTGTCGAGGCGAGAATCAGAATGAGCAGGCCCGTCACGAGGCCCGAAGCGAAGAGCGACGCCTTGATGGTTTGCCGCACGGCGTCGAGTTCATCGATAGGCCGTTGCAATTGGACGATGACGATCACGCCCAGCATGACCACGGGCAACACCCATAGGACGCGTCTGCGAACTGCGTCGATGATGAGCACGTGCGCGATGGCGAGCACGCGAACGAGAGAGAAACGAATGAGGTCGAAGAATCCGTAGCCGCCGATGCACAGCGCCGCGACGGCCGCGACGAAGGCGATCATTTGCGGGCTATAGGGTAAGACGACGTCCATGTGGATTTCGGGATCGAACTAAAACTAAGGAACTAAATATGCTCTGATCGATCGACTGATTTCGGTCCACCTATCGGCTCGACGTATACGACTGCCCGGCGGGCGTGTTGTCGGCCACGATGCGAACAAAGAGGTCTTCGAGCGTGCTGCTGGGGTGCGTGACGGCGGGCTCTTTGCCGGTGAGATTTCGCATGAACGTGCGAGCCTGCGCGAGCTGGTCGGGCGAGAGGCCCGTAGTTTCGATGTGCGTGACATCGCGAACCTGAAGCAGTTCGCTCACGCTGCCCAGCGTCTGCATCTTGCCGCGAAACAGGATGGTGATGCGGTCGCACACGTCCTGCACGTCGGCCAGGAGGTGCGAGCAGAGGATGACAGTCTTGCCCTGATTTTTAAGCGAGACGATGAGGTCTTTCATCTCGCGCGTGCCGATCGGATCAAGGCCCGTGGTCGGCTCGTCCAGGACGATCAATTCCGGGTCATTGATCATCGCCTGAGCAAGCCCGATTCGCCGGGCCATGCCCTTGCTGTATTCGCGCAGCTTTCGCTTGCGGGCTTTGTTATCAAGCCCGACGATGTCGAGTAATTCGGGAACGCGTTTCTTGAGTTCTCGATGCGGGATATTAAAAAGTCGGCCGTAGAAATAAAGCGTCTCTTCGCCGTTGAGGAATCGGTAGAGATAGCTCTCCTCGGGCAGGAAGCCGATCTTCTGATTGATCGCGGTCGACCCGACGGGCTGCCCGAGCACCCAGGCCCGGCCCGAGGTGGGGAAGATGAGTCCAAGAAGCAGCTTGATCGTGGTGGACTTGCCCGACCCGTTAGGCCCGAGCAGGCCGAACACCTCGCCGCGCTGGATCGTGAGGTTAAGGTCGTCGAGGGCGCGAACTTTATCGCGTCCCCAGAAGTCGCGATAGGTCTTGGTCAGGTGCTCAATATGCACCGCCGCCTCAGCCGCAGGATTTGCCGCAGGATTTGCCGCAGGATTTGCCGCGGGACTGGCCAATGGCGGGATCAATGCTGAGTCATCCCTCATCGCATCCACAACGGGCGTTACGGCGGGCTTAACAGCGGCCCGGCTGGGGTCGATTGCGTGATCGCCGACGCCTGTTTCACTCATATAAACATCCTTCGGTCTGACCAGTCAGCATAGAAAGAACGAGGTTTGTCACAGGGAAACGATTTAGTGTGGAATGAGAAAAAGGGGTGGGCAGGAGTGCCCACCCTAATCTCTAATAAATGTTTAGTCGGCCAGTGCCGAATTATCGACCGCCGCCGCCACCACCACCGTATCCGCCGCCGGATCGACCACCACCGCCGCCGCCACCACCAAAACCACCGCCACCGCCGGGGCCTG
>JBBQKP010000119.1:0-10185 GCA_038326995.1 Tepidisphaerales bacterium | reverse complement strand
TCGGCGGGTGTCATGCCAGTAAGGAACGATGCGGCGACGAAGGGCTCGTGGCGGCGATCGCCCAGAAGTTCGGGCGTGATCGGGCCCGACGTCCAGAGGCACGCGTAGGTCTGAGTCAGGCCGCGATGGTTGGCGTCGAAGAGTGCGGCGGCGGCTTGCCAGGCGGGTTTCTGTGCCGCGGAGAAAACGATCGGCCTGCTGCTTGGAATGCCTTGAAAGATTGCGAACGTCACTGGCGCGAAGCGTGGCGAGTCGCCGTCGTAGCGGGCTTGGTAGTTGATCACGGCAAGAATAAACATGCAGGCCGGGAGAGTGAGCGGGGCGTACTCTTTCAGGAATTTCGTCGGCAATTTGGCCGTAACCACCGACCAGATGCCGACGAGCGAGATGATCATTGGAACCGCGGCGACGGCGGAGTAGCGAATGAAGCTGAGGTGATGCGTCGAGCGGGCAACATCCATCAATGCGAGAAACAGCAGCGTGCTCATGACGATTAGAACCCACACACGAATGGCCGGGACCCAGATCGCGGAAACCAGCCAGAGGGCAAGGACGACCCCGACCATCGTTTTCAGTAGTGGAGTTTGATCCATGGGCTCGACGATGGCACGGAGCGGATAGGTGGTCATGTTGCCGAAGATGCGGATCAAAACCTGATCGCGTGGCAACTGCAGGAAGGCGTCGCCCGTGCTAACGAACGCGAGTTGGCGATAGAAGAACGGGCCCCAGACGATGAGATATACGATCGCGACGCCAAAGAAGGTTGCGAGCCAGAAGTTGCGGTCGCGCTTTGTAAGTCGAACGATGCCCCAGACGAACACGCCCAAAAGCGCACCGGCGGCGAAGTAGTGCGTGAGCATCATCAATAGTGCGATAACGCCGACCATCGTCGTGCGGCGGCGCGTCGTCCCGATCAGGTCAATGCGAAGGAGAAGCCAAAGGAGAATCGCGCTTAGGCCGCTGAGCATCGCGTAGCCGCGGACCTCCGTGTGCAGATAAACCGGAGTCGCAGCGACGGCGACGATGAGTCCGCTCAACACCGCGGGTATCGCGCCGAAGGACTGTTTTGCCGCGAAGAACAGAAACGCCATGCCCACGAGTCCCCACGTAACCGAGTAATAGGCGGCGACCTCTTCGCTATCGCCAAAGAAAATGCGCCACGCGCGAAGCGTCGTGACGTAGAGCGGCGGATGCAGGACTTCATCGAGGCTGGTCCAGACCTTCCAGATCGGCGGGGCGCCAACGGTCGAGGTGAGCGGCGCGAGGTTGTTGGTGAACTGATTTTCGGGGTAAACGCGGTCAAAACTACCGCGCCCGGTGGAGAGAAGAATGTGCCAGATTTCGTCGTGTGAAGCGGCCCCGGCTTCGCGTATGGAATGCACCCGCATGAACAGTGCGAGCCCGAGCACGATCACGAGCGCGCCCCATGTGAGAACGTTATCAAGCGTAGAGCGTTCGAGTTCTGCGGGGCGATGATCGATGGGTGTGTTGACGGTCATGTGGCAGACATTCTTAAGAACTCTGGACGGGTGAATCAGTCGACTACGGGGCGATCGTTGTTGAGACGGATGCTTTCGCTTTTTAGCTCGTCGATCGACTCGCCGAAGAGTGTGCCCGAATTGCGGACGACGCGAAACCCGGGAACATTTTGCGGATGATTCGAGACATCTTTACGGCTTCGAAGCAGGAACACGCGGCGATGATTGAGCTGCCGTTGCAGATCGTCAGAGATCGGCCTGTCGATGATCGCGATGTACCTGCCCGTGAGGGCACCGATGTGGCTTGCCTCCAGCATCGCGCCGCCTCCTTTCCAGGGGATCGCGGGCTCGATGAACTCGACGAGAAGAACATCACCAGGCTTAGTCTGCGCGGCGATGATCGCGCCGGCCTGCTCGTAGCGCGGTGCTTCGGTTGGAATCGGCCGATCGAAATGGAGCACCGAAAGCAGCACGAGCGACGCGGGCAGTACGTGTGTCACGATGCGGCCAGATGCGGAGGCGGTGATGCAGATGACTGCGACAACGGCCGGGGCTGCGAGCACGGTGTAGCGGACGTAGCTCAGGTGTTGTGTCGAGCGGATGAGATCGAGAAAGAAGACGAAGCCGATGGTACCGATTGTGAATGTCAGCCAAATCCACAGGTCCTTATTTTGCCGCAATGCAAGAAGTGCAAGTGGTAAGATGACGATGCTCATCGCGGCGGAAGGCTGTTGATCAGAGCGAATCGCGGCGACGAGATTAAACGGCAGGCGCGCGATGCTGTTGGCGGCTTGTAATGCGACATCGAAGAATCCATTGGATTTCGCATCGACACTTACCCAACCGTCGGCCGCCCATGAAACGTCGCGCATCTGCCGAACTGCAAACGGCCCCCAACAGATGCAATATAAGACGGCGACGCAAGAAATCATTACGGACCATTTCATACGGTCGCGTGGTCGCAGGCGAATGAAGACGATCAGGGCGAGGGCCGCACACGCGCCGATCGCGAAATAGTGAGTGAGCATCATCGCCAACAGCAGAAGCGAGAGAGCGAACAAGGCGCGGCCGTGAGTCACATTTCGCGCGGATGAACGTGTGACGACCAGCAACGTGACGGCTGCAAAAAGCGTCAGCATCGAGTAGCTGCGGACCATCGTGTGGGTGTGGATGAGCGTGGGCGAGACGGCAAGGATGAGCGACGTCCAGAGCGCGACGGTACTGCTGGCGTGCGACTGAACTGCGAGGAAAACGCACGTGATGGTGAGCAGGCCGCAGAGGATGGAGAGCGCACGCGCACTTGATTCGGTGTAGCCGAAACAGTCGCACCAGAATCGAAGGATGATGACATAAAGCGGCGGGTGGAGGACGCCTGTCATGTGCGACCAGATGCTCGCTGGCGCAGCGCGATCGGATGATGCGGTGACGGGTGACGTCTGCAGCACGAGCTGATTCGGCGGCATCGTCTCGAACGGCGAGCCGAGCCCGACGGTCAGCGCAAGATGCCACTGCTCGTCGAGATTGAATTCGTAAGTGTGGGCTGCGTGCAATCTGAGCGCGAGTGCTATGAGAATGATGATTGCGAACAGCAGCAGCGACACACGACGCATTCGTAAAGTTTGTTGCGAGTCGGATGCGCTCATTTGGTGAAGTTGGGTCGAGTTGTTTTCGTAGCGGGCGCGGCTTCGACGGGGATTGTCGGCATCTGTTGCATGAGGCGAATTACGCCGCCGAAAGATTCGTAGCGCGCCGCGACTTCGCGATAGTCGGGCAAAAGCTGGGCGTCCTGAATCGGATGGTCCCACGCGCGAACCAGAAGGACCGTGTCAAATCTTGAGACGATGTCGCGGTGTTCGTCGGTGACGGTTCCTTCGATGAGCAGCACCGGCAATTTCGCGGGGCCGTGGTGGTGATAAGTCGTGAGGTGGTAGAGCATCGGAAGATCTCGGCCGGGTTTGGGGTGGAGGTATACGACGAGCTGCGACTGGGATTGGTGTGTGTTGTAGAAATCGCCCAGTGCGCGAAAGCTTTCGCGTCCCGTGCTCAGGAACGTCGGCAGTGAAATGAGTTGATACATCACGACCGCCGCGGGCAAGAGATAACGCGCCCGTCCCGGCACGAGCAAAGCGACCAGCACCGCAAGCATCGGCACACACGCGGCTGTGAAACGAAGCACATAGAGCTGATAGGTCGTATCTATAAGATCACGACAAAGCACGACCAATATCGGCAAGGCGACCGCGAGGTAAGGCAAGATCACCACGCGTCGGGTCCGCATTAGCAGCGTGGGCAAAACGAGAACAGCAAGGGCGAAAAGCGATGCGGGAATAAAACTACCCGGCGTGGGCTCGCCGAGCAGTCGAAGCGGAAGCAGCAAGAGTCGTCTGAAGGTCTGCCAAATCGGGTCGGGCTCGACGTCGAAGAGATAGCTGTGGCGGGCGATGCCGAGCGATTGTGTGAACAGGAACGGCAGCCAGATAATGCTGTAGATCACTCCGGCGAGGAAGAGTGCCAGAAGGACCAGACGTCTAGACGCGGGCCGAAGACAGATGATACCGAACACGCCGATCGCGAAGCATCCGCCGATTGCGTAATAGTGCGACAGCATGCCACCAAGTACGCAAAGGGCGATTGTCAGCAGTCGAGGAAAGGTCGGTCCAGAATTGTGAAGGCGAAGCACGGCGGCGGCGGCTAGCACGAGCAGCGTCGACAGAAGGGCATATGCGCGAAGATCCATCGAAACAGAAATATGAGGGGCGGCCAGCGCGACGATCGACGCGGCGAAGAGCGACAGCGTGTCATCGCGCGAGAGCGATCGGCAAACATCAAATGCGAGCGGCACTGCCACGACGCCCAGTACGATCGATAAAAAACGCATCGAAAAGTCAGTGTCGAAATGGGCGTAGTGCAAGACCTCTCGCCAGATTCGAAGCAGAAAATAATAGAGCGGCGGGTTTGGCTCGCCATCGAGGCTTGTCCAGATGTTCAGAATCGGCTTCGCGCTTTGGAGAGAAGTGTAATCGGGAGGCGATTCGATGAGAACTCCACGTGGAAGTCTGTCGAACGCCATACCGTGGCCGGTGGAAAAAGCGATGGAATAGTAGTCGTCGATCCAGAGGCTGGTTTCACGAGCGTTCCAAAGACGAAGGATCAGAGCGAGCGCGGTGATCAAGAGAATTGCGAGCATTGTGAAGCGCGAAATCGGCTTGTAGGTTGCTTGAGCGAGTGATTCGGCGAACAAATTCACTGCGATAATGTATCGCATGTGGGACTGAATTCTGCGAGCTTGCGCGGTGAAAAGGGTTGTTTTCCAAAGGGACTTCGGACGCCGCAAACAATCAGGCATTTCTTGCGCAGTGCCAAGAAAATATTTATATATTTTTAGTTGGTTTTTGGGTTGCGGTGATGAGGCTGGCGCATAAAACCCTGCCGGTTGGCGAAACGTGCGCGTCCGCTAACGTCTTTCTCGCCGCAACACCGTAATGAGGATCTCACGCATGTTCGGATTCACTTGTTTTCGTAAAATCAACCGTTCGGTCTCACACGCCGTTCAGTCCGCCTCGCAGTCGATCTCGACTGATCACAAATTCCCCGTTCGCTCATCGCGCACGAATCATGCACTAATTGACGTGTGCGAGCCGCGGCAGTTTATGTCGACCTCGCCCAATCCCGTTACGCAACCGGGTTCTCCGAACGGCAATTCCGAATTCGCCCTAATTATCGGCCCGCAGCGACCGGTGGTCTTGGGTCGGCTGCAGATCAATCTCGCACCCATCGGGCCTCAACGACCGACTCCGGGACAGCAGACGAATGGCCGTAACGTCGTGTTGGGACCGCAGCGACTACCATCCAGGCCGCAAAATTTTCCAACGCCAAGACCAACGCCGACGCCCGCGCCGACACCAAGACCGACGCCGACACCAACGCCGACGCCCGCGCCGACACCAAGACCGACGCCAACGCCGACACCAAGACCGACGCCAACGCCAACGCCAACTCCAAGACCGACGCCCGCGCCAACACCGACGCCCGCGCCAACGCCAACTCCAAGACCGACCGCTACTCCTACACCCACGCCCACGGCCACGCCCAACACGGGCTTTGATATCCGTTTCGACGGCGTCAACGCAAACCTCGGGTCCGTCGAAGTGTCGAGCGCTCTGCCGCACATTCGCGAGACGGGCATTAGAAGTGTTCGCATCTGGTACCGTATTCGAGACTGGAATTCGCGGACGCCCGACACGTGGTTCATCAACCGCGCCGCGGAATACAAGCAGGCCGGTTTCCAGGTGATGCTGACCGTTCTGGCGGATCGATCTACGGATGTGAACACGGCACGCGGTTTCTTCCAGATGCTCGCGAATCAACAGACGCTCGTACGCTCGGTCGATCTCTGGCAAATCGGCAATGAGGTGAACCACGCGCCGTTCTGGAGCGACACGATGGCGAACTATGTGAATAACATGCTCAAGCCCGCGCACGATGTGCTTCGCGGCATTGGGGCAAAGATCGTCGGTGCGGGCCCCACAGGTAATACTCAGGATGCCTACACGCTTCGCGATCTTGGTTATCTCAATTATATCGATTACGCGGCGTTCCACCCATATGCGGGTTCCGGCGACGAGGTGATCAGTAAGGCTCAGGATGCAGCACGTGCTTTCGCGGGCAAGCCCCTGATCATCACTGAGTGGAACATCACCAGCGGCTACAATTCAAGTTCATACGGCCAGGAGCTGGATCGCGTGCGACGAGCGCTAAAGGAGGTCGCGGTCGCTCAGTTCTACTTCTCGATGATCAATTTCAATGCGCCCAACGGAATCTTCCGCGACGCGTTCAACTATCAGCGTAACGATGGCATCTTCAATGAAGTGCGAAGCTGGCAGTTCGAATGAACTCAACGAATGTCTTGCGAGTGTCTTTAGACGGTTTCTGGCCTATGATATATCGCTATGTCAACCAGTTCTGTCATCAAGCTACATCAGCCCATTGTACTCGAACACGGGACGATGCTTTTAGCGCTCACTGGCTGGATGGACGGAGGGTCTGTCTCGACCGGCACCGTTCAACATCTAATGCAGGGTCGGCGATTGATGCATGTCGCTGACCTGAATCCAGCGGGATTTTACATCGATAATTTTCCGGGTTCGATGGAAATTTCCGCACTTTTCAGGCCTCACGTCAAATACTCGGGCGGATTGATCGAGTCGTTCAGCCTAGCCGACAATAAGTTTCTGGCGGACCCGAAAGGGCATCTCGCGTTCTTTCTGGGCAAGGAGCCGAACCTCAATTGGCCGCTCTACGCGGACTCGATTTTCGAAGTTTCGCACCGATTGAAGATCGAGAAGATCGTGTTCGTCGGCAGCTTCGGCGGGGCCGTGCCGCATACGCGCGAGCCCAGGCTTTTCGGTTCGGTCTCTGAAAAAACCATGCTCCCGCTTTTGTCCGAGCACGGCCTGCGACCAACCGAATACGAAGGCCCTGCCAGCTTTGCGAGCTACCTACTGTCGCGCTCCCCCGGGCAGAAGATTCAGATGATCTCTATTGCGTGCGAAATACCAGGATATCTACAGGGACCGAATCCGAATTCGATCACTGCCGTCACGCGGCGGGTCGCGAGGCTTTTGAACGTCCCCACAGACCTTGCCGAGCTTCGTCACGCCGCCGACACCTGGGAGGAGCAGGTCACCCAAGCCGTCGATGCTGATGAAGACCTCGTCAAGACCGTCAAAAAGCTTGAGGACGATTACGACAAGGAGCTGGTCGATCTGATGGAGGAAGGCTCGACGAAAGACGCCGGCAGTGAGGACGAGAAGGCTTGAGAAAGTTCGGCGATTGGTTGTTGTCAATTGCTCATTCGTGTCCAATTTAAGACGTGCAATCTCCCGCCATCGCGATTTGCTTTCTGCTCCTGCTCCTGCTGGTGACGGCGTTGGCGTGACTTTTACGCGAATTTCGGGCCGATCTTTTTTCTCGCAGTTGGATTGGTGCTGGTGACGATGATCGCTGTTGCGTAATCGGCCCACGCGGCGCCATCGCGATCACTCGCGTGCCTTCGCGTGCCGTCGCGTGCCGTCGCGTGCCTTCGCGCAGCGTCACCCTTCTCGAAGGCGAGTCTTTGGTAAATGACGCCCCGGCGCACTCGCAAGGCTCGACGCGATCGAACTTGTGGACGGTATCGCCCCGGCGATGGTCGAGCCGGTACGCGGGTTTTACCGCCGCCGAGTCGAACGCTACACACACGAAATCGAGCAGCGTGCCACGGGCAAGCCGGTGACGCCGCCGCAGGTGTCAGTGACATCAATCGAGCTTGAAGCACTTGACGCCGAGCATCAGTTGCTCATCAAGCTTCGAGACGACGGCCTGATCTCTGATGACGTTCTTCGCGAGCTGCAGCGCGACATCGACCTGGCGACGATTCGTCTTTCGGGCAAGTCCACATAGTATCGCGGCGAAGTCAGTCTCATTCGAGTCAGTCTCATTCGAGTTGGTCTCATTTAAGTCGGACGCGGTTTCGACTCGCAAAAGTGAAATTGTTTGCAGAGAAAGGCGGCGTGGTTTTGGGCTTCTTTAATGAGAACGAATCTTCAGCCTCTTCACCTTCACCCGCGCAGCCGGCGTCAGTCCGTCCATCGTCAGTCCGTCCATCGATTCTTATGTCAATCGTTCTCGCGTTGGTGATTCTCCTTCACATCGCGTTGGCATGTTTTGTTTCGAGCAAGTCGTCGGTGGCGTATGACGAGTACGCCCACGTTCCTGCCGGCCTCGCGTATTTGAACGAGCCTGCAGGCCTGAAGATTTACAACCTCTCGCCGCCGCTGGCGCGTTACATCGCCGCGATTCCGCTTCTGTTCACAAACGCTCACACGCCCGACGCGACTGAAATCGCGTTGCTCGATCCGACGATTCGGCACTGGGTGTACGCTGACGAATTCGCACGACAGAATGCGGCCGACTATCCGAAACTCATTCGCATCGCGCGGCTCGCAACGCTTCCGATCTCGGCCGTCGGCATCGTGCTGGTCTATCTGCTGGCGAGCACTTTGTGGGGACGTTGGGCTGGCCCAGTGATCAGTCCTCCGCCCGCAATCCTGGCGGCGATCGTCGTGGCATTCGACCCAACCTACCTCGCGCACGCATCACTCGTCGGCACGGATTTGCCGTTCGCAGTCGCAGTGCTCGCCTGCGTGTGGGCGCTTGTCAGATATCACCGAACGCCGACTTGGCGCGGTGCGTGTGTGGTCGGCGTGCTCGTCGGAACGGCGATGATGTTGAAATTCTCCGCACTCGCGATCGTGCCGGGCGTGTTGGTCGTGCTGATCGCGACATGGGTGCGAAAGGGCGGCTGGGCGCAAGCGATCGCGATCCTGTTTGCGATGTGGCTGGTGTGCGCGGCGTGTTATCGATTCGACGCCGGGCCGAGCGGGATTACGGACATGCAGTGGCAATCGACGACGATGAAGTCGCTCGCGTCGAACGTGCCGGGCTGGGCGAAGGTTCCCGTGAGCGCTGTAATGCTGGAAGGATTTGACGCACAGAAGTTTGAGGCGGAGGCAAAGTATTCGTCGGTGCTGTTCGGAAGGGTTTATCAGGGCGCGAGCGTGTTGTATTATCCGATGATTGTGCTGACGAAATGGCCGACGGGCTTGCTCGTGTTGGGTCTGGTTTTAGCTGTCTCATTTGCGAAGCGGTCGAGCTCTCCAAGACCAAATTATTCGTGGATTGTGCTCGTCGTCGGCGGAAGTTTCCTGGCCGTCATGTTGCTTGGAACATCCATCAACATCGGCGGGCGCTACGTGATGCCCGTGGTGCCACTGCTGGCGATTTGCGGCGCGGGCTTGATGCGGCATGGCAAGTCCTGGCGATTGACGGTGTGGCTGTGCGCGGCCGCGGTGGTGGTCGAGACAATCCGCGCTTTGCCCAACCCGCTGGGCTTCTACAACGCACCTGCCAGGCTTCTAAACACGCCCGATACGGTCGTGCAGGATGAGGACTGGGGCCAGTCTCTGGATGCGCTTCGCACGTGGATGAGCCGAAATAATGTGCAGCGCGTGCGGCTCGGCTATTTCGGCAGAGTCGACCCGGCGATCTACGGCGTGACCTACGACCCAATTAATGACGACTCGTCCGACACGGAGTACGTCGTGTTGTCGCGGCAAACGCTGACGGGCGTGCCCCTGCGTCTTCGCACGGCGAAGGACGGGCCTCGCGTGATGCAGCTTCAGGCGGCAGCGCGATTGCTGACGATCGAGCCCGACGCGAAGGTCGGCTGCTTCTGGATATGGAAGAGCGAGCGTGTCCGGCCGTGGCTGTAGGGTGAAGCACGCGAACACAAACAGAGGTGACGACGTCGCTTTTTGATCGTACTCGCGATGGCTGCTCCGAAACGAAACAGGCGAGATTGTCCGCGAGAATTTTATTTTTTTATTGGCTTGTGTGTGTTTAAAAGTTTCGTAGGTTGGGATTTATCCCACGCGGTCAGGCGTGCGGGAAACGGCGGGATGAATCCCAAGTCAGGCAACGCCTGACTGGCCCTACGGGGTTAGAGTGTTAGCGGGAAGCGGGTTGGGGTCCCAAGTTGCGAATTGAAGGTCCCGAAAAGCGAATTGGCGGTCCCCAATTGTGAATCGAAGAACCCGGGAAGAGGCAGTTCGAATATCACCGTGTTGTTGAAGCGTTGCACGACTCGCACCGGCGAGTCGTGGTACCC
>JBBQKP010000118.1:0-10265 GCA_038326995.1 Tepidisphaerales bacterium | reverse complement strand
ATCCAGGCCGACACGGGTGCGAAAATCGACATCGAAGACGACGGCACGGTCTTCCTCTCCAGCGTGGGCGACGCCGGCGGGCTGGGCGGCGCAGAACGCGCACGCGGCATCGTCGAAGCCATGACTCAATCGGTTCAGATCGGCCGCATCTACACCGGCCGCGTCGTGAGCATCAAGGAATTCGGCGCGTTCATCGAGATCGCCCCCGAAACCGACGGCCTGTGCCACGTCTCGGAGTTCGCCGACAAATACGTCAGCAACGTCGCAGACTTCATCCAGATCGACGACGAGATTCCCGTCAAGGTCATCCTCATCGACGACCAGGGACGCATCAAGCTCTCCCGCAAGGCCGCCCTCAAAGAACTGGGCCAGGAAGACACGCTGACCCTCAACGTCCCCGAACGAAGCAACGGCGGTGAAGGCGACGGCGGTGACCGAGGTCCGCGTCGCGACGGCGGTGGCGACAGAGGTGGCGACAGAGGTGGCGATCGTGGTCCGCGTCGCGATGGCGGCCGACGATAAGTCGTATTCGACCGGACACTCAGCCGAAATTACAAGCCCGGAGGTCGATCATGACCCCCGGGCTTTTTCGTTTCTGTCCGATAACGATCGCGCGACTCAAAAGTAATTAATCATCGGGGTTCTTTCTCAATGCCGTTTGTCGTCTGGCCGGAAAGGATCATAGGAAGAACTACCATGACAAAACACGACACGATCTTTCATCGATTACTCAAGGATGAAACCGGCGGCGAGATTCTTGAATACGCCCTGATCGCAGGGTTGATCGTCGTCGCCGCCATCGCGGTCATCACATCGATCGGCACGAAACTGCGTGCCCGCTGGACGTCGATCAACACCGCAATTTAATGGCTTACTTCGTGCACGCCTGCGAGACTATGGTGCACGTATTTTCGAAACGAGCATCACGCCTTTGAATCGTCTTGAACGATTCGACCAGGAACCGCGCACGAAGTACGCGGGCATTTCAGATTTTCGCCGGACCGTAATTTACACGGCAGGTGAACAACAGTAGAAAACCACTTATTTCATACGCGGCTCTTTTATTGATTTTGGATCGAGACGGTCGGTTCGGAAAAGAAACGCGTAAAACCTAAACCGTCATCCCGCTTGCCGCGTCGGCGTGTTGCTGGTTCTGCATCGCCTCCCACTCTTCGAGCGAAATCATCGGCTCGCGCGCCTGGCTTCCCTTGTGCTCGCCGAGAATGCCCGCTTCGGACATCTGCTCGATGATGCGCGACGCCCGGCCGTAGCCGATGGTCAATCGGCGCTGCAGCAGGCTGACGCTGCCTCGCTTGGTTTCGAGAACGACGCGGACGGCATCGTCGAAGAGGTCGTCGCGCTCGTCGCTTCCCTCGCCGCCGCCTGCGCCGATGGATTTGATCTGAATGAGGTCGGGTTCGTACTGCGCGTCGGCCAGGCTCTTGACGAGTTTCACGCTGTCACGAATTTCCTTGTCGTCGATGTACGTGCCTTGCGAGCGCATCGGCTTGCTCGCGCCCGGGGGCATGAAGAGCATGTCGCCCTGGCCCAGCAGAAGCTCGCCGCCGTTCTGATCGAGCACGATTCGCGAGTCCATTCGGCTGTTGACGCGGAAGGCGATTTTCGTCGGCAGGTTGCTCTTGATCAGGCCTGTGACGACCGTCGCCTGCGGGCGCTGGGTCGCGACGACCAGGTGAATGCCGACGGCGCGGGCCTTCTGTGCGATACGCACGATGTGGCTTTCGACTTCCTTGCCACTGGTCATCATCAAGTCGGCGAGCTCGTCGATGATGATGACGATATACGGGATTTTCTTGGGGATTTTCGCTTCTTCTTCAGGGTTAGACGGGCCGAAGCGTTCGATGAGGTCTTCGCGCGTCAGGCTGTTGTAGCCTTTGATATTTCGCACGCCCGCCTCGGCAAGCAGGCCGTACCGCTCGTCCATCTTAGTGCACGCCCACTCCAAGACGGCCGTCGCTTTCGCAGATTCGGTGATGACTGGGCACATCAGGTGCGGGATGTCTCTGAACGGCGCCATTTCGACCACCTTCGGATCGACCAGGATCATCTTCACCATGTCGGGCCTTTGCGTGTACATGATCGACATGATGATGGAGTTGATGCATACGGATTTGCCCGAGCCGGTGGTCCCGGCGATCAGCACGTGAGGCATCGCGGACAAGTCGCTGATGAGCGGCTGGCCCGAGGCGTCTTTTCCCAGGAACAGCGGGATCGCCATCTTGTTCGTGGATTCAAGCCCGATCTGCATGAGTTCCTTCATGCGGACTTTTTCTTTTTCGTCATTGGGCACTTCGATGCCGACGGTGTTCTTGCCCGGCACGGGCGCGACGATGCGAATGGTCATCGCAGAGAGCGACCGCGCGATGTCGTTGTGCAGCGAGGTGATCGCGCCGACCTTGATGCCCGGCGCGAGCGCGATCTCGTACATCGTGATGACCGGTCCGGTGTCGATCTCGACGACGTGCGCATCGACGCCGAACTCTCGCAATGCCTGTTCGAGCAAGGCGGCCTTCTCGCGGACGTGCTGCTCCTGATTCTGCGCGAAGCCGTGCTCCGCCTCGGCAAGGACGTCCCAGCCGGGCAGGTTGTACGAATCCAGCTCTTTGGGCGGCGGGGCGACCAGCGTCTTGGGCTTGATCGAATTCGGCAACCGCACGATCAGGTCCTTCCGCAATTCGAGCTTGGCGATCGCCTTGATCGGCTGCTGCTCCTGGAGCGGCGGAATCATCGCGAATTCGCTGGGGAGTTCGTCCTCCGCATGTGCGGCGTCTGCACCAGCTTGATCGGCACCAGCGTGATCTGCACCGGCTACTTCCGAGCTTGCGTAGTCCAGAGCGACCAAATCATCATTGTCAGAAATGTCCTCGGGATCGAACACTTTGCGAGACTGAGCACTGATCGTGTCGTCAAGCTGCTGAAGCTCGGCCGCACGCTGGTTGAGCATTTCGCCGGGGGTCATCGCGATGGGGGTCATCACGCTAGGGATTACAGACTGTCCCGCATTGGATTGATCGAGCCCGGAATCCAGCTTCGTGTCCGACTTCCTGCCTCCCTTGGGCTTGACGTGAATTACGGGCGAGAGATTGATCGACTCGCGGCCTTCGAGTTGACGGTTGTTTACCATCGCGAGCGACGGATGCGGCAATCCATCACCCGATCCATTACCCGATCCATAACTTGCCGCGTCCTTCGTGCGGAAATTCGCCAGCGAGGGCAATCTTGGCATCGGCGGGAACTTGAACGCAGGGAGATTCAGCCCGGGCATCGCGGGCATTTGCGGCATTCCCTGACGCATTCGCTCGTAAGCGCCGCGCGCGATCATCGGCGCGCGAAGCACGAGTTCGTCGGCCACCAGAAGCAGGCCCAGCGCGAACAACACGAACAGGATGGTGGAGGTGCCCAGCACGGAGAAGTGCGACCGCAAATAACCCTGGGCTGCGATGCCGATCAGCCCGCCGTTGCCTTCGGGAAGGCTGCTTGAAGTGCCGGGCGAGATCATACGAACCGCGGCCGCGACGGTGACGGTGAGGAATGCCAATCCGACGATGCGAAGCCACGCGTCGCCGACGACGTGTCCCCACAGTTTCATGAGCAGAAAAATGCCGGTAAAGAACAGCAGAACGTAAGCGCCTTCGCCGGTATGGCGGAGCAGGTGATAGCTGGCGAACGAGCCGGCCGGGCCGATCCAGTTGTGGACGTCGGGCGCGTGCGGAAACACCGCATGGCTGGGCCAATCGACGGGGCTGAACGAAGCGACCGACGCCGCGGTCAGCAGCCAGAGTGCGGAGGCGATGATCTTGAGGCTGGCATGGAGAATGGAACTGCGGTCGCGCATCTTCATGTTATCGGCAAACCGACCGGCGACTGTGCAGGTGAACAGATGGGGAACATTTCGCAAGAATTCGTCGGGCAAAGCGATGTCCACACCACGAAGGTCCGCAGCGTGCTGCGGACCCTACAGACGATTATTATTTGTGGTCGCCGATTAATTCGTAGGGTCCGCAGAATTCTGCGGACCTTTTTGGGTGCCGGGTGCCACGTTCCGGTACGCCAGAGCGTGTCCAAGTTTGCTTTGCGTCGGCTGCACACCCGTCGGTCTTTGTCGAACCGCGGTGACCGATGTTTACAGGACAGTGACGGGAAGCGAACCGTGCCGGGCGGGTTGACGCTTAGCCGGGTCTCGCGGATGTTCGACATCGCAGTAGCTTCACGGTGCAAAAGCACGAGAACGACTGGCACCCTTCGGCAAGCTCTGGTGTACCAGAACATGGCACCCGGCTACGTCCCCTTATGTTCTTCTTGATTACGCCTGACCTTCTTTGGACGGCCATCAACAGTAAGTTGCAGATCGAATCTCCGTAACTTCACCCACCAAGCAGAGGTGGGCGAGGATAACAACACCTGATTGGAATGACGTAAAGAAGGTGATGGCGACGTGTACCCACTCTGAATAAGAAAATTGAGAGCATCAATTGCAGCGTCTCTCGATGCTAATACGTTTCCATTTCTGATGTTTAGATACCGATTCAATTCTTCAACTGTTGTGAACGATCGATTCTGTAATTGATCGCCGAAACTCTGATCTTCATCGTGGCGAATCGCATTTGCCAAGGTAAGCAAACACCACCATTCACGGTGTTCCCATTTATGCAAACGGTCTACAAAAACCGCCCATGCAAAAAAAGAAACAATCACGCACATTATTATAGAAATAACGTACAAAAAGTTGCGCATTCGAATACTCATCCGCTTATCCCTTTTGTCCATTATCAATCTCCTGGTCGGGTAGTTGGTGGTATACAAGGGAGGTATTCAGGAGAGCCCTGGAAGTTAGGCCGGGTGCTACGTTCCGGTACGCCAGAGCGTGCCGGGGTCGAGGTGGCGGGCGCGGTTTTAATAGAGTCCTATGGATTTGTCCTGGCCCAGGCCTTCGTGCCCGACAGCGTCGTCTAGTGTCGTGCCGGTGGTCTCCACGGAGGAGTCGGCGTTGCGGTCAGTTCGCTGGCCGTAGGGCGGCTAGCTGTAGCTTTCGAGGACAGGTGATGAAGTTGGCCCCAAGGGCGTTGCCACGGCTTTCAATAGTAATTCGCGTCCTGATCAAAATACAGCCGACCAAAATACAGTCAACTTCGTTCGCGGTTCTTTCAAACAAAACCATTCCATGCAGAACCCCTCGCTCAAAACACCCGCAGTACTATCGAAAACACGAACACCACCAGCATCACGACGGCTGTCACGATCGCCCACTTTGGGATCGTTCGGCCGCGGGTTTGGAGGTCCTCGTCCGAAAGATAATTCCTGCACCTCGGGCATTGGACCGCATCCTCCGCGATCTCGCGCTTGCAGTGGGGGCAAGGCATCGTCCGATAGTCGCTGTCATCGTCGCCCGCATCGTCGCTGTCATCGTCGCCCTCATCGTCATCCGTTTCTTGCATCGGCATATGTGCTGGGTGTATCTGCTCTGACTCCGCTTTCCAAATCTAGCGAAACATCTCGGCTTTGTGGTTGATCAAACGATCGCCGCAGCTAACCTTATAACACTATGGCGTTCACCGAACCCGTTCTCACCGCTCGCATCCCACTCGAAGCCTCGCAGCGCAAGACCTATTGGTACGACGACTACGTCGGCACCGGCGGCTACACCGCGCTGCGCAAGGCCTTGGACATGACGCCCGACGACATCATAAAACTCGTCACCGATTCGTCGCTTCGCGGCAGAGGCGGGGCGGGGTTTTCCACGGGGCAAAAATGGTCGTTCATCCCCAAGGAAAAAAAGGGGACGCACTACCTCACGGTCAATGCCGACGAATCCGAACCCGGAACGTTCAAAGACCGCTACCTCATGGATTACGATCCGCACCAGATGCTCGAAGGCATCGCCATCGCCTGCATCGCGACGCAGGTTGATATCGCCTACATCTATATTCGCGGCGAATATCATTTCAGCGCCAAGGTCCTCGAGCGGGCCATCAAAGAGGCTTACGACCACGGCATTTTCGGTCAGAACGGCGTGTTAGGCTCTCGCCATAAAGTCGAGTGCTACCTGCACCGCGGCGCGGGTGCGTACATTTGCGGCGAAGAAACCGGACTGCTCGAATCGCTCGAAGGCAAGCGCGGCTGGCCGCGAAACAAGCCGCCCTTTCCCGCCATCGCCGGTGCGTTCGCCAGGCCAACTGTCATCAACAACGTCGAGACGCTCGCGTGCGTTCCGCACATCATCAATCGCGGCGCGGCATGGTTCAAATCCATGGGCACGCCCAGCTCTCCCGGGCCGAAGCTGTTTGGCATGTCGGGTCATGTGAACAAGCCGGGCGTGTACGAAGACGAGCTGGGCATCACGCTCGACTACGCCATCAACACGCTGGGCGGCGGAATGAAGGGCGGCAAATATAAGGCCGCGATTTGCGGCGGAATCAGCATGGGCGTGCTGGGCACAAATCAGCTCGACGTGAAGCTCGACTTCGACGATGTGCGATTCAAGGGCGGCTGTCTGGGCCTGGGCACGGCCGGGATGATCGTCATGAACGAGCACGTCAACATGGTGCATGCACTGCGAAACTGCGTGCGGTTCTACGCCCACGAAAGCTGCGGCCAGTGCACGCCTTGCCGCGAGGGCACGGAGTGGATGAAGAAAATTCTCGACCGTATTTGCGACGGTGGTGGCCGCGCTAAGGATTTGGAAATGCTGCTGGAACTCGAGAAGACGATGGGCATCATGCCCGGCACGACGATCTGCGGCCTGGCCGACGGAACGGCGTGGGCGACGCGTACCTTCATCAACAAGTTCTACGACGAATTTGCCGCCGCCTGTCCGGAAGAACCGACCCGCCGCGTGTCGCTGAAAATCTCGCGAGGCAATTCCAACGTGCTGACTCCGATGGGCAGCAACACCAGATAAGATCGCGAAGATCGCGGTCGCTCGTTTGACGATCTTCAGAGGGTCGTCATTTCAGACGGGCTTCACTTCAAACGATTCAGACGGTGCGTTTTGTCGGCGGTCGCGTAATGTGACGAAATGGATTCTCGCGTCGAAACGTCGGTCGATCTCCGCGGGTTGAAGCTGGCCCATCCCACGCTCACCTGCTCGGGCACGTGCGGGTACGCGCTCGAATACGCACCCTATCTCGACTTCTCAAAACTGGGGGCGTTCGTCACCAAATCGATCACGCGCCATGAGCGTGCGGGCAACTCGCCGACGCGTGTCGTCGAAACCCGCGCGGGCATGCTCAACGCGATCGGTCTGGCGAACGTCGGGCTGGGCCGCTTCATCGAAGAAAAAGTGCCGCAGCTTCGCACGATGAAGTGCCCGGTGGTGGTGAATGTGGCCGGGCACAGCACGCACGATTATGTTGAAACAACTGCTGGCGTTTCGAGCCTTGATATCACCGCCGCGATCGAGCTGAACGTCTCGTGCCCGAACGTCTCGGACGGCCTGACTTTCGGCACGAACCCGACGCGCCTTCGAGAGCTGATTCGCGAGGTGAAGGCCGTCTGCTCGGGCAAGCCGCTGATCGTCAAGCTGAGCCCCAACGTCGAAGACATCGCACTGACGGCCCGCGCCGCCGTCGAGGGCGGGGCCGACATCCTCTCGCTCATCAACACGATCACGGCCATGTCCATCGACCTCAAAACGCAGCGGCCCAGGCTCGCCAACGTCACGGGCGGTCTGTCGGGCCCGGCCGTCAAGCCCGTCGCGCTGGCGATGGTCCACCGCGTCTATCGACTTGTTTCCAAAGACGCCGGCGTGCCGTTGATTGGCATGGGCGGCGTGCAGACCTGGCAAGACGCGGCCGAGTTTATGCTCGCCGGTGCGTCGGCCGTCTCCATCGGCACGGCCCTGTTCATCGACCCCGCCACGCCGGAAAAAATCACCGCCGGGCTTGCCGATTACGCGCAGTCACTTGGCCTTTCCAAAATCAGCGAGTTGACCGGAAAGCTGCAGATTGCGACTTGATGACAGCCTGATCTAATACGGATCCGAGTAAGTTTCCGCGACAAGCGACAGGGACTGCCGCCCTCCATTCTTCGTCGCCTGTCTTTAACACCCGTCTCGTCCCGCTGCTTGCCCTCCTGATGCCCTTCACGCCCTACTATCTTCGCGAGCGATTGCGCAAGACCGCCGGCGTGCTCTCACGCATCAATTGGCCCATCGTCCTGGCCGTCATTATCCTGTGCGGCGCGGGGCTGGTGACGATCCACGAATACGCACAGCTCAGCACCAGCGTGCCCGACAACACCGCCCTTCGCCAAAGCGCTTATCTCATCGTCGCGTGCGTCGTGCTGCTCGTGCTTCAACTCTTCAACTATCAACTGCTCGGCAGGGCCGCGTGGGTGCTCTATGCCCTGTCGTTTATCCCTGTGCTTTACACCGTGCTGGGCGCAAGCATCGGCGGAACGAATCCGCTGCCTGGCGTGACGATGCGTAACGGCGCGTACAACTGGATCGCATTCGGCGGGGCGAGTATTCAGCCCGCGGAGCTTTTGAAAATCTCGTTCATTCTTGCCGTCGCACGCTATCTTCGCTTTCGCGAAAATCACCGCCGCATTTCCGGGCTTCTCGTGTCGTTCGCGCTGTGCATGGGCCCGGTGCTTCTGATCCTCAAACAGCCCGATCTGGGCACCGCATTGGTGTTCATCCCCACATTGCTGGCGATGCTCTACGCGGCCGGGGCGAAGCTCAGGCACATGCTCATCATCGTCGTGCTGGGCGTATCGATGATGCCCGTCGTCTGGCTCAGTGGGCAGGACCACGTGCCGGTCTTGGGCAAGTTTCCAGAGCTGATGAAGAAGTATCAGCGTGACAGGGTTTTCGCACTTTTTCTGGATGACTCCGCGACGCGCCAGGGCGTGGGCTTTCAGCAATACTGGGCCGTCAACGCTTTCGGCTCGGGGGGCATGTGGGGCAAAGGCATTGGCGAAATTCCCGTCGGCCAGCAGGTGCCCGAAGGTCACAACGACATGATTTTCGCGCTCATCGGCGAGCAGTTTGGCCTCGCCGGGGCGATCGTGATCGTGCTGTGCTATCTGGTGATCTTTGCCGCCGGTCTCGAAGTCGCCGGGTCCACCAAGGAACCCTTCGGCCGACTCGCCGCCGTCGGCCTGGTCGCGGTTCTGGCGTCGCAGGCATTACTGAATATGGGCGTGGCGATTCGCATTTTTCCTGTCACCGGCGTCACGCTGCCGTTCGTCTCCGCCGGCGGCAGCAGCCTGATCGCCAGCTTCATCGCCGCCGGGCTTTTATTGAACATCGGCCGCAATCGGCCTCTGGTGATGGCACGCGATTCGTTCGAGTTCGGGGATTGATGACGAGCGTGAATGATTCGGGTCGCAGACATGTGTCGCCAGTCAGGCGTTGCCTGACTCGACCGGCGTTGCCTGACTCGGGATTTATCCCGCCGTTTTGCCGCACGCCTGAACGCGTGGGATGAATCCCACCCTCCGAAGACTCGACTTTACTTCGTCATCAGAAAATCGCCTGATATTTCTGTTTATTTCACCGCGTTCACGCACGTCCGATCAAACCCGCCGCAACCACACAGCGATCAACACCACCCGCATCGCGGACCATCGAAAGTGCACAGTGCGAGGCGTGAACTGCACAGTGCAAGGCGTGAACTGCACAGTGCAAGGCGTGAACTGCACAGTGCAAGGCGTGAACTGCACAGTGCAAGGTCTAAAGTGCACAGTGCAAGGTCTAAAGTGCACAGTGCAAGGTCTAAAGTGCACAGTGCAAGGTCTAAAGTGCACACTTCAAGGTCTGCGGTGCAAAGCGCAGCCCCGTAGGGCGGGATTCATCCCGCCGATTTTCGTCGAAGATGCGCGTCAATGTAATCATGTAGGGTCAGCCCCGTAGGGCGGGATTTATCCCGCCGTTTCCCGCACGCGCAACCGCGTGGGATAAATCCCACCGATTTTCGTCGAAGATGCGCGTCAATGTAACCATGTAGGGTCAGCAATGTAGGGCGGGATTTATCCCGCCGTTTTCCGCACGCCCGATCGCGTGGGATAAATCCCACCCTACGAAGATGCGCCCCGTAGGGCGGGATTTATCCCGCCGTTTTCGACAAACATGCGCGTCAATGTCATCATGTCGGGCCAATCAAGCGTCGCATGACATGGGATTTATCCCGCCGGTTTGCACACGTTTTAATCCACCTCCGCCCCGGCAATCTCCGGCGAAATCGGCGTCGGGTTTCCGGTGCAAATACAACACCAATCCGGCGGCATCTCGCCCTCGCGAACGG
>JBBQKP010000117.1:0-10355 GCA_038326995.1 Tepidisphaerales bacterium | reverse complement strand
CCCTTCTTCGGGCCGATGATGTGGACGGTGTGCCCTGCTTCGCGCAGGCGGTATTTGGGGTATTGAAGTTCGAGGTCTTCGTAAATCTTCTCGACTAAAATTGCGATGTTTGCCATGGGTCGGGCTTTCTGAAGTTGGTGCTGTTATTGGTGATGATGAATCGAAAGTTGAGCAATCGTTCAATGGTCATCGGTATGCGACGGATTCTTTTCGATGGCGGATCGTCGGTTTCCCTCTTTGACCAGCACGACGGACGCGACGTGACGCCTGGCTTCGTCGGCGGTGAGATAGCAGAACGCCATGATGATGAGGCGATGCCCGACGGAGGTGAGATGTGCGGCCGAGCCGTTTACGCCGATCGTGCCGCTGCCGCGTGGTGCGGGGATGACGTAGGTCTCGAAGCGGTGGCCGTTTTCGACGTCGGCGACGAGGACGGCCTCATTGGCGTAGAACCCGGCGTCGTCCATGAGATCGCGATCGATCGAGACGCTGCCGTTGTATTCGACGTTGGTAAACGTGCAGTGCACGTTGTGGATTTTACTTTTGAGGAGCTTGAGTTGCATCTTGAAAGAAATGAAACGTAACGGGCGACAAGTGACCTGTGATACATGGCCAAATACAGGTGCTCGCTACTTCGCGATGCCCGCGTTGGGATGGGTCGAGACGACGCGCCAGACCAGTTCCTGAACGGCTTTCTCAAAGGCAGGGTCGTTCAGGCCGTAGCCCGAAGCGGACAGACCTTCGGGGCTCTTCTTGAAGATCGTGGCGTAGAAGGTGATGGCAGTGACGTATCTGCCTTTTTCGCTGAAGTGGATGTGATCGCTGTACATGTCGTTGGCGGAGTGCACGCCGGGAATCTGCCCGGCTTTGGCGGCTTTGTCGATCTCGTAGATGACTTCGCCCGCGGGGAGGATCAGCACGGGCTTGTTGAGCGGGTTTTCTTTATTGACGGCGGCCAACAGTTTTTCGTAGAAATCTCGTGTTTCGAAATCTGACCAGCCGCCGCCGTAGGTTTTTTCCCACTTGGCCTGATAGTCGAAGGGAGGAGCGGTTTCGACGGTCTTGTCCCACGCGAATCGGCGAGGCCAGTGGGCGTGGATGTAAACCTGCGTGTCCTTGTTCGGCCCTTCATTGAGCATCAAGAGGAAGGTGTTGACGTTGGCGATGTCACCCAGCTGGTTGGCCTCGATGGTGTCGAGCGGGCGATCGAAGGGCTGAAGCGTAACGACGTCCCAAATGTGCTTGGCGAGGGCTTCGGGCGACTTGCCGAAGGGCTCTTGTGCGATGCCGTAGAGCTCGCCCTTATCATTGGGCTTGTACAGACCGTCGAGGGTGGCGCCCGGGCCGGTGTGTCGGCCCCAGATGATCGACTGTTTCCCGGCGATCGCCAGTTTCTCGAATTGCACGTAGCCGATGGTGTCGGTCAGGGAATTGCCGATGAAAAAGACGCGCAATTTGGCCGAGGCGTTTTGGGCAAAAACGGCCGGGTTGCGGTTGCCCCCGATGGCGTAGAAGGCTGCGGCGATCAGGCCGACGACGACGGCGGTAGCGAATATTCTGCGGGTAAACACGGGTAGTCTGCGAGTGAACACGGGTAGTCTGCGTTTGGACACGGGTAGTCTGCGTTTGGACACGGGCTTGGATTCTCCTGATGGCATGGCTAAGAATTGAGACACGCGAATTGTACGTGAGTGAGTGGCGAGATGCATCACGACCGGGAGATTTCATGCTGTTTAGTAAACCTGTTTTGTTTGCCCGGACAAATCAAGTTTGATAACAGCGGCCGCCAAACTTGACTGACGTCCGGGCGACGTCATCATCCAGCGTCATCAACCCCGACCCTGGAGATCAAACAATCATGTCCGACAACGCAACCCGAGCCGACGCCAACGCATCCCCCACCGTTCAACTTTTTCAACGTGCCCACCAGAAGATGGTGGTTCTGCAGCGCGTCGAAGACCAGATCCAGCAGTACATGAACCAAAGGCGCAGCATTCAGGACGAGCTGCGCGGGATTCAGGTTCAGATCAATGAAGAATTCGACCGTCTTCTGCGTGCGACGGGCCAACAGCCCAGCCGCCTGCTTGCAGAGTTCGCCGACGATCTCGGCACCGCTGCGACCCGCAACGGCGCGACCGCCGGCCGTCGGGAAGAGACACAGGTCGAAGTGAACGACTAGTGATCTGATATCTCGCTAAATTTTTTGTCTACCGTTATTTTGTCACGAGCCACGACCGTGAGGCAGTGCTTCTGCGCGATCGCCTGCCAGCCGCTCCCTCACGGTCGCGGTTCGTAAAATCAGTCAATTGCTAGACGCAACATAAAGCAGGTTGAATCAAAACGGCGAGTCTTCGCTCGTCTTCCACCAGTCGGCGGGGTCTGGCTTTTTGGGCTTGTTGCTGCCCTGCTTGTCACCGGGTTTGTTCTTATCGCCTTTGAAATCCGGATTGAACAAATCGTCGAGCATGCTGTCGAATTCGTTCGACACATCCTCGCCCAACTCGTTCATGTCGTCTTCGTCATCGTCCTCGTCGACGCCATGGTCTTTCGAATGATCGGGCCCGGTTTTGGCGAGAGTCGTGAGCATATTGGCGAAGATCGGTGCGATCGAGCGGAGCATGGCCGCATCGTCCTGCGTGAACGGCGTCTTGGCTTCGCGAAACATAACGATGACCGCCAATGACTCACCCAGATACGCCGCATTGATCGCCATCACGCCGTTGCCCTTGACGTGGTCCATCTCGGTCGGCGTGAGATGATCGGCGATCTCCGGCTCGGCATAACTCACGAAATTTTCACGCGACGCCTGCTCGACAATGCCTTCCTTCAGTGCATCCGTCAGCGGCTTGGACCCTGGGATTGTGTACTTCATGTAGGCGCCCAGTTCGAAGCTGGAATCGTCACCCGCAAGATAGATCGCAATGTTCGTGTAGCCACTCTTACGAAGGACCCAGTCCATCGCGTGGCAGAGCATTTGTTCGAGGTCTCTGCTGACGTTGATCGTCTTGCGAAAATCTTCTGCGATTCGCACGTCTTCGAACTGCCGCGCGAGCTCGCCGTACGCACCGATCAGGTCGTTGCAAAGCAGATCAACTTTCTTGCTGACCATGTGCCGGGCGTTGTTGAGCTTTTTGACGGCCGACTTGAGTCGCACGAGTCGTCGCTGTGTTTTGTTGACCGCGTCCTGATGAACAATCGCCCGGCGGACGCGCTCGACCAGTTGCTCTGCGGTGAACGGCTTGGGGATGAAATCGACCGCGCCGCTTCGGAAAGCGCTGACGGATTCCGCAAGGTCGGCCTTTCCAGAAACCATCACCACGCCCGCGGCGGGTGATTTTTTCCGCACGTCCTGGATCAGTTCGCTGCCGCGTCCGTCGGGCAATTGCAGATCGGCGACGACCAGCGTTAGCCTCGACTTCTCGCGATCGATCAACCGCCGGGCTTCTGCAACAGAAGAGGCGCGCAGGATTTTGCAGTTGGTCAGTTCGCGTCCCAGCACATCGCCGGCAAGATCGAGGATGTCGGGCTCGTCATCGACGAATAAAACGACCTGCGACTTTGCGACGCCTTTGTTGGAAGATTGGGGCTTGATCGGGGCACTTGGCATAATAATTTCTCGCGTCCTGCGTCTGTTAATTTTTGTAATCGCCGCTCCGTCAGGCTCGCTGCTTTGTCACTGCTGGCACGGTCGTCTAAGCAGCCTGGCGTCTATGCGCTCTGCGCTATCTGCGTCTGGACCGGCTCCTCGCCCACGGGCAGTACGACCGTCACCTTCGTCCCTTGGCCAGGGAGACTTTCAAGGCGAATCGTCCCGCCGCTGGCCTTGATCCATCGCAGTGACTTCGCCAGGCCCATGCCCCTGCTCCGCCCCGCAGGCTTGGCACTGTAGAACGGGTCGAACGCGTGCTTGAGCGTTTCCTGGTCCATGCCCGCTCCCTGGTCATCGACATTCACCACCACCTGCTTTCCGAACCTGTCGAAGGCGGCTGTGATGTTGATCTTCCCACTGTCCCCAGCCCGGTTGCCAGCGTGGTCGCCAGCGTGGTCGCCAGCGTGGTCGCCCGCTTGGTCACCAGTTTGGTCGCTACTCGTAACTTCCGCGGCCTGCAGGGCATTGGCGATGATCTGTGCGATCGCGCCCGTCACCTGCCGTTTGTCGACCATGACCGGCGGGACGTCCTGGTTCACCTGCACCACAATGTTCCTATCGTCAGAGTCCGGGGGCACCTTAGCCAATGTTTTTGCTTCTCGAACAGCGTCTTCGATCAACAGGTCAATAGCGCAATTCTCGCTCCTGACGGGCACCGGCCGTGCGAAGTGCATGAGGTCGGTGATGATGTCCGATAAGCGCTGCGCCTGCTCGGCTATGATGGACGCCGAGGCGGATAATTTCGCGTCATTACCCCCCTTCAAAGCAACCGCCAGGAGCTGCGACCTGCCCGAAATGACCGTCAGCGGGTTGTTCATCTCGTGCGCCGCGCCTGCCGCCAATTCCCCCATACTCGACAAAGTCCGCGCCGTCAGCAGTTCCTGCTGCGTTCCCTGCAAGAGTCGATTGGCGTCGGCGAGTTGTTCGCTCAGCAGATTCGATTCCTCGCGTATCTGGCACGTCCGCAGCGCGAGCGACCATCCGCCCGCGATGGCCCCGAGCTCGCCGTGCTGCATCTGCACGCGATGATCGCTACCGATATCACCGCCGAACACCACGCCGCCGATCACGACGCCGTCGCTCGTCAGGGGAATCCAGAACTGGCGTGAACCCGAAAGCCTGGGCGAGGTCGTTTGAATGACCCACTCGAGTGATTTGTCGATCGGCCGGACCAGAATATTTTTTGCCTGCTCACCTTTAGACGTCGGCTGCTGGGGCAAGATGAGCGGAATCGCCTGCTTGCCCGCCTTCTCGGGCGACATCTCGGGCGACATCTCTGGCGACTGCTCCATCGCGATTTCCACGCACTCTCCATCTGCCCGAGCCACCACGACGTGCGCTTGCACGCGCGACGAGTGGTTCGAAAGGCTGAAGGCGCCGCACCGCTCGACTCCGATCACACTGGCAGCGGTATGGGCGATCGCCTGCAGAACCGCGGCCGGGGGTGCGTCGGGCCTGAGCTCGCCGTGAAACTGACTGAGCGACTCGAAAAATTTCGCACGCACTGCCAGCTTCTTGTTTTTGATCGACAGCTGATCCGTCAGGCGGCCCAGTTCGGTGTTCGCGCGCGACAACGCCTGCCTGTACAAATCTTCGCTGGTCGATTGACCAAGCCCCAGTGCCTTCGCTCGAGGCTCGATCGCAGCGACGAGCTCGGCCAGGACTGCGTCCACATCTTTCGACGTCAGGCCGAGCGCTTCCAATAGCTCTGTTTCCGACACCCCGCCGCTCGAAAAATTTCCGCTGTAGCCAATGTGCTGCCTGCGTACGAGCTGGTCCGCCAGTGTGACGATGTGCACGAGGTGCGGCTGCTTGACCGAGGGCGGAATCGCTAAAACCGATTGGCCGTGAAGCCAGATCACGTCTCGCAAAAACGCGGGCAGCGTCCACCGCTCGGCCACGCGTTTGCCCACGACCAGATGGTCCACGCCGATGATTCGCCGCTCCAAATCCGCGATATCGCCGCGAACAAGTTCCACCGCTTCGATCACCCGCGCGTAGCTCTTGGGCAGCGCACTATCAAGCGCGACTTTTCCCAGGTCGTGCAACAATCCGGCGAGAAACGCGTCGGACGGCTCGAGCTTGATTTTCATTCGCTTAGCGAGCAGTTCGCTGCAGCACGCGACGCCGACGTTGTGTTTCCAGAATTCTTCGCGATTGAATCGCCTGCCCGAGCCGGGATTTTTGTCGTTGGAGCTCGGGCCCATGACCTCAAAAACGCTGACGGCCAGTACCGCGTTGCGGACGGCCTCGAACCCCAGCATGACAACCGCACGCTCAACCGAGGCGATATCGATCCGTGTCCCGCCGTCGGCGCGATGAATGATGCGGAGAATGCGCGCAGTCAGGGCGGCGTCGGACTCGATGAGCCGCACGACATCCTTCGCGGCAGACCGCTCGGAGCTTGTCAATTCAAGAATGCGAACCGCCACCGAAGGCAGCGTCGGCAACTGATCCAGTTGCTGAAGAATCAGCTCCAGGCGTTGGGCGGGGTCGAGTGACATGGCGGGCAGTGGGGAGAATTTAGTGGGGAGAATTTAGTGGCGAGAGTTTAGACGATCGCAACCGAGTAACGGCCGGTATCGGATTCAACCGCGAAACGGCACTCTCCACTCCACGCTCAATTCTCCCCGCCTTGCGGCCGTCATACGCCCACGAGCGCGCCGACCCGCTCGATGACTTTCTCAATATTGAACGGCTTCTTGATGAACTCGTCGGCCCCGCTCTTGAGCAGGTCGTTGATTTCGTCCTGATTCACAACGCCGCTGACGATCACGATTCGCGTCGAGGAGAATTCCTGTTTCTCACGAATTGTGCGGCAAACGATGTTGCCGTTCACGTCGGGCAGCATGTAGTCGAGAATGATCAGATCGGGCTTGAATTCCTGCGTCAGAATGCCCGCGGTATAGCCTGTGTCGGCGGTGCGGACTTCGAATCGGCCGTCACGTTCGAGCACGTCGACGAAGAGCTCCACGATTTCCGGATCATCATCGACGACCAGAACCTTGATCTTGCCGTTGTCGAGCTGATCGGGCGGAATGCCGTTTTCTTTCATGAACGCCAGGAGCGCATCGCGCGGAATTCGACGGAATCGCGATCCCGGCACGCGAAAGCCTCGGAGTCGCCCGGAGTCAAAGCATCGAATGATCGTCTGCTGACTGACTTTACAGATGTCCGCGGCTTCGCCTGTTGTGAATACGGTCTTCATGGTTTGTCCTTCAATCGATCGCGAGACGTGAAACACGCGGGCGGAATTGGTCGCCTGACTCCGTTGATCAGACTGATCGTCCAAAACACCCTATCTTTCCCATTTATACATCGACAGCGACTTGCAGCGGCTTGAGTGATGAAATGGGGAAGGTGCGCAAAACAGGTGATATACGATCTCACGTCCGATAGCCAGAGCAAAATGCCGTTGTCAGATTGAACCGGGATAAATGAATTGAGACGCCACCTCCTCGCCAACGACTGATCGGATGCTAGCCTGATCTTTGACGCGGGCGCTTGCTCTACTTGACGCCCCTGTTGACCGACTTACAGTGCGTCAAAGAAGCCCGATGTCGCAGCCAAGGTCGGCCGATCGGATGCAGCTTCCCGAAGACCAAAAATTTTCGTCCGTCCATTCGCTAAACTCGCCAAGAGTTCTATTCGCCAAGAGTTCCACCCGCCAAGAGTTCCATCCCCAGGAGACACACCCATGAGTCTGATCACCAAGATTGCAGTCGTCCTTCTCACTGTTTTATCGCTGCTTTTGACCGCCGCCACTGTCACTTTCGTCAGCCAGGTGGACAACCTGGGCACGAAGCTGGGCTCGGCCAACGCCGAACTGACTGCCGTCAAGGCTCGTCTTGCAGAGTCGGGCGAGGTTCAGACCCGCCGCGAAACTTCCGCTATCGCCTCCGCGGCCGCCGCGCAGCTCGAAGTCAACAGCCTGACCCAGCGGCTTGCACAGCTTGAAAAGTCCGTCGCCGACGGCGTGACACAACTCGCACAGTCGAGCCAGCAGGTCTCGATCGGCGCCGCCACTCAGGAAAAACTGGCCGGGGCGCTCAACTCCTCCGAAGCCCTCAAGGGCCAGTTCCAGGGCCAGGTCACCGAGCTCCGCACCACGCTGGGCCAGCTTCAGACGCAGGTCGGCGAACTGAACGTCGCCCTCACCAGGAAGACCAACGAAGCCGACGTGCTCGAACAGCAGCGTCGTCTGCTCACCGAGCAACTCACCGAAGCCAAGAGCTCGCTCGACCGCGTCAGTGGCGCTCTGAAGGATGCTGGCGTTGATCCCTCACGCATCACCGTCGGCGGTGTGGCGGCGGGTGCACCCCGTCTCAACGGCGTGATCCGCAGGACCGAAGAAGTCGCGGGCGTGCCCTTCGCCGCCATCAGCCTCGGCTCCGACGATGCGGTCAGGCCCGGCATGGAGTTCAAAGTCGTCGATCGCGCCAATGGCAAGTTCCTTGGCGTGCTCACCGTCACCGTCGTTCAGCCCAACGAAGCCGTCGGCCGCCTGTCGGGCCCGGACGTCGCTTCGGTCAAGGCTGGCAATGATGTTCGAACTCAGCTGTAAACATCAGACAGTTCCCTCGGCCAAGCCCTTCAGTTTCCCTTACAACACACACCCCCCGGAGTTATCAACATGTCACGCTTTGGATCAGGCGACCGCATTCTTGTCAAGCCCGAAAACAACGTCTACACCGTGCTGGCGCTCGTTGGCCTGCTAGTAGTGGCGGCCGGGCTGATTGTCATTTTTCTTCGAGCGGGTACTGAAAAGATCAGTTTGTTTTAAACAGCAAAAGTATCAGCAGCATAAGCCGAATCACTAGATCAAAAACAGTCAGGATACGATCCAGAATTACGGCAACCCTTCTTCCACAGTACCGGCCGCACACAGCGTATTGGTCACTCTTTTTCCCTATTTGTAACGTCACATGCCGCGGTTCCAAGTCCGTCAATTTTTGCTTTTAGAACCACACAAGCGACAGCTCTTCCTGCGTGGATGAGTTTTGCGTCGGTCGGCATAAGCCTTTGCCGCTCAATGCCGTCACCCATGTAAGAACGCCCGCGTCGCACACACCTTCGCGCATCCGCAGTTTCAAGATCTCGCACCGTCTTTTGCGTTGCTTCAGACGCATGTGATTGTGGCGGGTCTAGGCGAGTTGCTTAAGAGCGGGTTGTTGCCTCGATTGCCTGAACGCGCTGCAAACGGCTGAAGTGTTACACTAAGTTTACGACGCATTTTATGCCTTTTCGCTAACTGGCGGTCTTGCCGCGTCGGCGTCTCAGCTTAAGACTGTTAGCGTGGTTCAGAGCAATTTAATCTACTCAAGCAAACTGATTGGGCGTGGCATTGCCTCTTCTACTATTAAACTTCATAATCGAACGGCACTACAAGTTATTATGAGGATTTAAACTATGAAAACAGTTCAGGAATGGAAAGACAAACAGTTTACGTTCAGGAAATATAACGACGATGATATTCTCATTGAAGAGGGCCATACAGTTGAAGGCAAAAGACACGGCATTTCACGGCGGTGGTATGACGACGGCACGCTTCGCATAGTTCTTCCATGGCATCACGACAGATTGCACGGGGCCATCGAAAAATATCTGCCAAATGGTCAACTTGCAGGAAAGTATTTCATGCACAATGGAAGCGGAATAACGTGCGATTGGGAGGACGACGGAAGTATCGCATGTCGTTTTGAGTATCTGAACGGACGTTGGCATGGCAGATATATTTCTTACTGCTTAGGCATAGAGGAACATTCAACGTTCAATTACAACGGAAGGAAAGTCAGCGGGAATAAGTGGAAAGAGATGTCAGTGAATGACGGGACGGCTTGCGAGATCATCGCGGAAGACCTCGGGCGATTCCCGAACGTGCCTATCCCAAAACTAAGGCCGATTGAATTGATAGAGTTGTCGTCGTCAGTCAGCTTGAGTACACAAAAAGCAAAGAAGCCAAAGAAACCGAAGCGGACGTAGAGGTCGCGTTCGCTCACCGGGACGATGGCTCAAACCACCTCCGATCAAGGCACGAGCTCCACCGCCGACCACCTCATCCACTCCTACGCCTACGATTCGCTCGGCTGGCCCGACGTCGTGAAGCAGTGCAAGCGATTGCAATTCGAGCGATGGCATGACAATCATGGCGTTCTGCACCAACACGGTAACAAAGAATTCGTCCGACTTGCCAACCATCGCGACGGTAACATCCAGAATTTCTTTGATTCGCGCTATTCGCCTGAGAACGGAGGAAGATCGTTCTTATCGAGCTCGGCCGTTGAAGTCCTGGGAGAATCGACGCCGGTGGCCTTGATCTGCTCACCGACCTTAACGATCAGACTCTGCGCACTCAGCGGGTCGGGCACGGCCTTCCTGGGAATCTCCTGGGGCGTTGCGGGCAGGCCCAGCGCGCGAAGGTCAGCGTGCAGGAGTGCGAGCCTTCGCTTGCCGATCTGGTTTGCCGTCGTCCACAGCAGCGCAACCAAAATCACCCACGCGACCAGCGCGATGGCTGATCGTTTGAGCCACAAGTAGGGTCGCAAGGGTTTGGCGGTTTGCGTTATCATGGAAAGGAACAGTGGGAACGAAGCCGGTGTCTAATTGATTTCGACTTTCGCCTGATGTCTGACCGATTGTCGCGCTCGGACAGTCCTCGACGGCGCAGCTGATCGTCTTCGATCAGCATTGGGCGTGAATGATCCCA
>JBBQKP010000116.1:0-10401 GCA_038326995.1 Tepidisphaerales bacterium | reverse complement strand
TGCTTATGCGATTCGTGTGTCAGCCGGTCGTTGCCAATGGCTGGATCGGACTCCACGTTACTAACCGATGCGGAGCCGTCACAACTTCGATGAATGGAACACGGCGGGATGAATCCCGCCCTACGTTAGCCGGTCTTTTTTATAGGGCGGGATTCATCCCGCCGGTGAAGAACGCTCGCCATCACCGCATCACTTCGCCAGCTTCATCAACAGAAATAGCAGCAGCACCGACCGGGCCGACCATGCGATGGTGCGAAGCCAGTTGGTCAGAACGAGCTTGAGAACCAGACTGTTGAAAACGGCGACGTTGGACTGCTGGCCGAGCGTATTGTGCAGCGGCACTTGAACGAAAAATGTGGAAAGCCAGATGACCACGAGCAGCGCGAGAAGCGACACGCTGGCAGGGCTGGGCAGGCGAACGACGAGCAGGACGGCGGCGGTGAGCTCGATGAGCATGACGGGCAAAACGATCCACGTCGTGCGGGACGAATGCACGCGGTGATAGTCGGGCCAGGCGTCTGATCTGGCCGAAAGAAAAAGCGGGTAGTGGACGACCTGAACGAACCAGATCAGCCCGGTCATGAACAATGCGCAGGCAAGATTGACGGCCAGGAGAGTGGGGAGTGAAAAGTTGAGATCTGAAAAGTTCATGATCTAAAAAAAACTGTCACGTTGTCTGAATCGCCGTCTCTCAGTCGTCGTCTCTTATTCGTCGTCATTAATGCGTACGACGCCCGGCACTTCGATGCGTTCGATTCGAATCGCCTTGCCGGTTGCGGTGTCGATTTCGACCAGCGCGCCGCACAGCCGAACATCGCCGGTGGCGACGTCGAAGGGGTACGGGAAGTTGGTGGTCATGGCCTTGATGACGTTGTCTTTTCGACGGCCCAATACGGAATCGTAGGGCCCGCTCATGCCCAGGTCGGTGATGTACGCCGTGCCGCCTGCGAGCAGCTTCGCGTCGGCCGTGGGGATGTGCGTGTGCGTGCCGAAAACCATCGACGCTCTGCCGTCGAGAAAATGCCCCATCGCGACTTTTTCGCTCGTCGCTTCGGCATGAATTTCAACGATCACGCACTTCACCGCGGCGGGCATTTCTTTGATCAGCTTGTCGACACACGCGAACGGGTCATCGCCCGGCAAATGGCTCATGTAGATGCGGCCGAGCAGCGTGATGACGGCGACCATCGTGCCGTCCTTAGCGGGGATGACGGAGATGCCCTTTCCCGGGCCGAGCCTCGAAAGATTGGCCGGTCGCAGCAGGCGGTCGCTTTCTTTAAGTGTGGAGGCGATGTCAGATTTTTTGAAAGCGTGATCGCCCAAAGTCACGAGATCGACTCCGTAGCTTCGGAGTTTGGAGAAGAGATTATTTGTGATACCCGAACCGCCGGCGATGTTCTCGCCGTTGGCGATGACGAGATGCGCGTCGTGTTTTCGGACGAGTTCAGGGAGTTTGTCATGAACGATCGCGCGGCCCTGCTGGCCGACGATGTCACCGATAACGATCACGCGAAGAGGCATTGAAAGATGATACACGCGTCAAAGCAGATGTCCTGACGGCGGGCATGCCGGGCGTCTATCGTCTTTTGTTGAGTTCGACAAACCGGTCGAGCCGGGCACCCATGACCGCACCGAGAATTGAAAACGCCTGCATCACGCCCAGCGTAAAAAGCACATTGCGGTCTGACCAGCCCAAGACGAAATAGAGCAGCAGACAGACGGCCGCAATGAATAGCTGTGTCTTGATAAATCGTTTGCGGTAGATCTGCCACATGGTTGAATGTGACCGAGTGTAACGGGCATGTCAGCGGACTGCGACGCATACCGATGCTGTGCAGCTCAGGCGTGTCGCTCGTCTTCTTCCTGCGGGCTCGCGATGAATTTAGCGTAGCCGCAGCTTGCTGGGGCTTTATGTGCAAGTCGATTTGATCAAAGCGCCAGCAAGCTGGCGGCTACGCGGGGGAAAGCGATGCTCTTTCAGTGGGTCGCACGACTGGTTGAAGATGACTGTCGCGCATCTTTTTTTCAACAAGAGTCGGTGAGACGTCTGTGACACCGAAAATAGCAACCATCCAAATTATGAGACGTGACAGACCACTAAATAAATTCGCAGCCGAGCTCGGTCGTGCCATCGGCGCGGCCGAAGGCGCGTATGATGCGAAGGCGGCTATGCAGTTCGAGCGGCCCGATCTGCAGGTCGAGCTGGTAGAGCGCGCCGGGCCTGGGTGCCTGGGCACAACGCACGCCGCAGCCGTGGAGCGAAAGATTGGTAACAAGGACCTGAATCGAGTGGCCGCGATCGCTGGCGTCGAGTGAGTGAAGCTTGCCCAGGGCGACGACCTGCTCGCGATGACTGCGGCGTCGATCGAACTGCGGCCCGGCCGAGCTTTCGGGGCCGAGCTGCAGCGCATGCATGTCGTCCTCGGCAATAGGATCGGCGCGGAAAAAATCGTTGGGATCGGCAGCCACAGTATTGTGAGATATCGGCCGGGTCCCGACTCGCATTAGTTTCTTTCATCTGATTTCTCGAAAAATTTTGCTGGTTCCCGTAATCTCCTGCTTTCTGCCCCATTCAAAGGCGACACACCATGAGTCCGACAACCGAAAAACGTCTGGTCACTTTACTCACCCTCCAGGCCATCGCGTGCGGAGTGGCGGTCATCGTTTTGGTTTCTCAGAACTGGCCTGCAAGCTTTGGTGCCAAGTCCGCCGTCGCGCAGCCCGTGCCCGTCGCGGGAGGCGGCGGGGTTTTCATGATGCCCGGCCAGCTCGCGCAAAACGCCCACGGCGTATTCGTCCTCGACACCGACCTTCAGAACATCCTCGTCTATCAGTACGACCCTTCCGACAAAATGCTCCTCTTGCGGGCTGCTCGGAATTTTTCATTCGATCGGCAGCTTCGCAATCACAACACGAGTCCTTCACCGGCCAGCGTTCGCGAGTTGATCGATCAGGAACGCGCCGCCGAGGCACAGGAGAATTCGCCCAAGCCCAAAGCGCCATGATGCGGATGCTCGCCTCGCTTCTCGTTCTGATTTTTCTGGCCGGTTGCGATTGGACGCACGACCGGTCGAGCACGCCAAAGCCGCACCTTGCCGTCGCGTCGAGTTTTGTGGATGTGGTCGCAGACAATTCGGCCATTACCACGACCAGCGGCTCGTCGGGCCGACTGCGAGCACAAATCGAAAGCGGCGCGCCGATCGACGCATTCATCAGCGCCCGGGCAAGCGATATCGATGATTTGATCGCGAAGAAATTCATTATTGCTGATTCCCGTATCGAAGTGTGTCGCAATCGTCTGGTCGTCGTGTCCACGCCCGAATTTGCTCCGCGCCTGCGAACGCTGGACGACCTTCGACTTGCGAGGCGAATCGCGATCGGCCGACCCGACTCCGTACCGGCCGGTCATTACGCGATGCAGGCGATTCGCGCGAGTGGGCTTGGCGAGGCGCTTTCGGAAAAGTTCATCCACGCGAGCAACGTGAGACAGGCCCTGGATTTCGTCGATCGCGGCGAAGCGGATGTTGCGATCGTTTATCAAAGCGACGTGCCGGCATCTCGTACTGTGCTTCTGATTGATGAGTCGTCGCACGACCAGATCGTTTATGTCGGCGGCGTCGTCTCGGATTCGAAGCACGCCGAGGCCGCCCGCGAGTTGCTGAAGTCCATTCGCGCCGATGCCAATAAGCTTGAGCAACACGGGTTCATCGCGATCGACGCGACTGCAAATAGTCTTTCGACAAGACTTTCGACAAGACCTTCGACGAGACCTTCGACGAGACTTTCGAGCACGGCACCGAGGTCGCCTTGACCGACACACCCTTCTGGCCCGAATGGCTTCCCGCGTTGCAGCTCTCCGTTCAGGTCGCGACGGCCGCGACCGTGCTGGCGACGATCATCGCGCTGCCCGTCGCGTTCATTATGTCGCGCCATAAAAGTCGCTTCGGGTGGCTCATCGAATCGATCATGCTCTTGCCCCTGGTCATGCCGCCCACGGTCGTCGGCTACGCGCTGGTTTACATCATGGGCAGGCAAGGCATCGTCGGCTCCGTCGTTTTGAGCATCACGGGCGAGTCGCTGTTGTTCACTCAGACGGCCGCGGTGATCGCGGCGACCATCGTCGCGCTGCCGCTCGTTTATTTGCCCGCCCGAGCGGGCTTCGCGTCGATCGATCGCGATCTCGAAGACGAAGCACGCCTTAACGGCGCGGGCACGCTGGCCGTGTTTTTTCGCGTGTCGATTCCGCTCGCACGCAGGCTCATCGCGTCGGGCGTCGCGCTCGCCTTCGCACGCGCGATCGGAGAGTTCGGCGCGACCGTGATGGTGCTGGGCATCGGCCCGGGCAGGCTCACTTTGCCGATCTCGGTGTACGCGAATTACGAGGCCGGGAAACTGTCGGCCGCGTTGCCCGCGGTGATCGTGCTGATGGTGATTTCGGTGGCGATCGCGCTGACATATCAGCGGCTGCTTCGCAAGTAAAAATAGAGATGAGTTCGACTTTTCTTGCAAGTCAGTTCTGAGGTTTCATGGTGGCACAGGACTCTGTCCTGTGCTGTTCTTGTGGATTTGGTGCGAACATCGCGCTCCACAATTAACGCGACAAAGAAGACGCGGGTTTGGGCATGATTGGTGAGCCTTTTATAACAAAAGCACGTGCTGGTGATGAGCACCGCGAGACACAGGACAGAGTCCTGTGCCACTGAAAACGATCAACCCGGATTCGAGACGTAGCACGTCAGTAGAGCATCATCCGACACCATCACCCAATTTCTGAAACAACCAGTTTTGAAAGCCCCGGGCATTGAACTGGACCGATCGCGCCTATCATCAAAACTATGCCTAAGGGAATCGTCATCGGAGGAGGTTTCGGCGGGATCGCAGCAGCGCTGCGGCTCCGAGCCAAGGGGTACGACGTCACGCTTTTGGACAAGCAGGAAAAGCTCGGCGGGCGCGGCTATCAGTATCGACGCCAAACTGAACTCGGCACCTTCGTCCACGACGCCGGGCCCACCGTCGTCACCGCGAAATTTCTCTTCGACGAACTGTTCGACCTCTTCGGGAAAAAGTGTCCCGACTACATCAACTTCGTCGACATCTATCCGTGGTATCGAATCCAGTTCCACGACGGCACGCACTTCGACTACGGCGGGACGATCGAGCAGATGGAATCGCAAATCCGCGCCATCAGCGGAGATGAAGACGTCGAGGGCTTTCGCAGATATCTCATCCACAGCAAAAAAATCTTCGACACCGGCTTCACCGAGCTCGGCGCCGTCCCGTTCCATCAATTCGGCACGATGCTCAAGTGCGCACCGGATTTGATTCGCCTGCAAAATTATAAAACCGTCTGGGGCATGGCCAAGAAATACATCAAGAGCGACAAGCTGCGTCGCGTCTTTTCGTTCCAGCCGCTGCTGGTCGGTGGGAATCCTTACAACACGACGAGCATCTATTCGCTGATCTTCTACCTCGAGCGCGAGTGGGGCGTGCAGTTCGCGATGGGCGGAACGGGTGCGATCGTTCGCGGGCTTGAGAAGCTGATGTACGAAGAGGGAATCGAGGTAAGGCTCGCAGAAGAAGTCTCGAAAATAGTAACCACGCACAACGCGGGCGTTGCCGGGGCGTCGGGCGTCACCACCGGACGTGGTGAGTACATCAAGGCGGACGTGATCGTCTGCAATGCCGACGCGCCAATGGTTTACTCGAAGCTGCTCGATGCGGAACATCGCAAGGGCGTTGCCGCGCGTCGCATCGATTCCAAAATCGCGCCGCAGAAATATTCGATGGGCCTCTTCGTCATGTACTTCGGCACGAAGACGACCTATCCGAATGTCGCCCACCACACGATCGTTCTGGGCGACTCGTATAAAGATCTGATTTTTCGGCTTTTTGATAACGTCGGTCTCGAAACCAAAGACCTCAGCGTCTACCTGCATCGTCCGACCTGCACGGACAAAAGCATGGCCCCCGACGGGTGCGAATCGTTTTATGTTCTGGTTCCCGTGCCGAATAATTTGCCGCTGAAGAAGGCCGGACCGAACGTGGCGCTCAAGCCCGACGGCTCGATCGATTGGTCGATCGAAGGCCCGAAGTTTCGCGACGCGACTGTCGCGTATCTCGAGCGGACGTGTCTGCCCGAACTCAGCAAAACGATCGTCGATGATTTTTATGTGACGCCCGACCACTTTGAAAAAAATCTCAACACCCTTCACGGCTCGGGCTTTTCGATCCAGCCGATCTTTTCGCAGAGCGCATGGTTTCGCTTCCACAACAAAGCCCCCGGCATCGAAGGGCTGTATTTTGTAGGCGCGGGAACACATCCCGGCGCGGGCATGCCTGGCGTATTGTGCAGTGCGAAGGTGCTGGATCATTTGATCAAGCCTGTGATGATCGGGCCGGCGAAAGATAAAGAGCGAGCAGGCGAGATGAGCATGTCGGCGAATGGGGTGTCGAAGTAGATAAGTGAAGTGGAAGCGCGCACACTGTCGGAGTCATGGAAGGCCTCTCGAATACTCGCACATCAGCCGCGCAGGTGCGCGTGCTGATTGATCGCGCGGCCCTGTTGCACAATGTGGAACTGATTCGAAGCCGTCTCGCACCGGGAGTGCAGATCCACGCGTGCGTGAAGGCCGAGGCGTACGGCCACGGCGCGGCAATCGTTGCGGACACGCTTTGCCACTTCGCCATCGCAGACGATACCGAACCGCCCGTGCACCGGCTGATCGTCGCCAGCGTTGAAGAGGCGACGGCGATTCCCGTCGTTCCCAGGCCGATCACGATTCTCAAACCCGTCGAACTGACATATGTCGGCAAGACGCGCGAGCTGTACGAGCACGCCATCAAGCGGGGCTGGACGCTCACCCTAGCCACGCCCAGCGGCGCGGACGATCTCGCACGCGTCGCTCGAAAGGCTGGCACACGTGCGGTCGTTCAGGTCCTCATAGACACCGGCCTGTCGCGCTGCGGGTGTGATTTGTCCGAAATTGAAAAGCTTGTCGATCGCATAAAGAGACACCCGGAACTTCGGCTCGAATCTTTGGGCACGCACTTCGCAAACAGCGACGAATCGGACCTGGAATTCACGCGCGAGCAGCTTCGGTTGTTCAGGCAGGCGACGGATGAACTCGTCATCAAGAGCGAATTTCGCCTCACCCGGCACGCCGCGAATTCCGCCGCGACGTTCGCACTGCCCGAGTCGCACCTCGATGCCGTGCGTATCGGCGCGGCCATCTACGGCATCGATCCTTCGGGCAGACCCTCGCTCGACCGCCAACTTATTCCCGCGATGAAGTGGGTCGCGCCGCTCATGGGCATTCGCACGATCGAGCCGGGCGCGACCGTCGGCTACGGAAGAACGTGGACGGCCAGGACTCGCACGCGCATCGGGCTGGTCGGCGTGGGCTATGCCGACGGCTTCCCACGAGCGGCGTCGAGTCGGGTCTCGGATGGGGCGCCGAACCGGGCGTCGCACGGGGCGTCGCACGGGGCGTCGGATGGGGCACAGGTGATGGTGCGAAATGTCGCGTGCGCCGTCGTCGGCCGCGTCAGCATGGACATAATCACCATCGACCTCTCGCAGGTTCACGATGCCACCATCGGCGACGATGTGGTGCTGCTCGACAACGACCCGCTCTCGCCCGCGAGCATGTACGCACTGGCCATCGCAACGGGCACGATTCCGTACGAGATTGTCACACGCGTCGGCCCGCGCGTGCGAAGGCTCGCGGTGGGCATCGACGAGAAGCAAGAAGGCCGATGACGCATTCGAGGACCAAGGCGCGATTCTTCACCCAACAGCGCCGATCAATTTCACGAGCTCACGCGGGCTCGCGCCCGCGAGTGGAAGAGGCGTAAGCGGGTTTTCGCGCTGAAGCGTACGTCACGAAATTACAACACTCACCGATTGAAGCCGAAGACTTCGGCCAGCCCGGACACGTCCTCGCGCGGGCTAATCGTGTTGGCGATGATGCGGGCGGCGATGGTGCTGAATGTGACGCCGTTCCCGCCGAAACCCAGGGCGAAGTAAACGCCGGGCCGATCTTTGATGCAGCCGATGTAGGGCATGCCGTCGGGCGTTTCGCCGAAAGTGCCCGACCACTTAAACTCCGGCTCGACCGACAGCCCCGGCACGAGTTCGTTGATTTGCTCGGTCAGGCTCGCGATGGTTTTTTCGGTCAGGTCGTCACGCGAGGCTGCGTCTTTGAATCTGCGGTCTTCGCCGCCGAAGATGACACGCTGATCGAGAGTAGTACGTGCGTACAAATAACTCGGGCCCCACTGCCAGATGAGTTGCCGATGCGGCCAGATACGATCGAGATCGGCGACGGGTCTGCTGCACGCCGCCCAGGTGCTTATGAGCTTTCCGAAATGGTCGCGAACGTAGGCGGGCGTTTGATAGCCGGTCGCGACGACGACGTATTTCGCGTGGATGGCCGGGCCGTGGGTGGTGTTGATGGTGTGAAATTTCGCGTCGGGGTCGGTGATGGCCTCATCCCAGATGACTTCGACGGGGACGAGTAATTTCGCGCCGAGCTCGACGGCTTTTTCGAGCATGCAGTTGGCGAGCGCGTACGGGTCGAGTTCCATCGACCGCGCCGAGATCATCCCGGCCGGTGCGTTAATGTTCCATTCACTTTTGAGTTCCTCTTCAGTTGCCCATTTCACGTCGATGCCGATGGCATTTCGTGCGTCCATTTCTTTCCGCATTGGTTTTTCGTCGCGCGATTTTCTTGCGAGCAGAACCGATGACCTTGGATGGAATTTGAGACGGTCGTGAAATTCCTTGGTGTGCTCCTGCAATTCATCCAGCGCGACGTGGCAGGCGCGATAAGCGATTTGCGCCTCGGCCAGCGAGTGCTGACGAGCGACTTCGATGAGGGGTTGATCGAGGTCGTATTGGATCAGGGCCGTGCACGCGGCGGTGCTGCCGGACGACGGCTGGGCCCGATCGACGATGACGACATCAGCGCCGTGCAGCGCGAGGCGGTGAGCGATGAGTGCGCCGCTGACACCGCCGCCGATGACGAGCACCTCGCAGTCGATGTCTGTCAGAAGTGGCCTGGCGAGTGAAGAGTGAACTGCGTTGGCCGTCCAGATGGTCTGGCCGGATCGGATGTAAGACATGAAGTTCCAGTCGATGATGGGCTTGGATTTGCCGAAATGTGCAACTCAACCATCACGCGACTGTAGCGCGAGGGCTCCATGACGAACCAGCTATCGGAGAAACCCGGATGAACGCAATCGTAACATTTTAAACGAGTGCAGTGAATTAAATGGAACTGAGTTTCAGGGTGCCACGGCTTTGTATTCAAAGCTGTGTGTCGGGTTGCTCCACTTGCACACAGCTACGAGTACGTAGCCGTGGCACCCGACAACTGCGGATTTACTGCAGCCGGCTGAAGTGTTACACGCAATGAATGGAGTAAAGACAGCTTTTCAGGCAGGCCTGACAACGGCGACGCCGTCCTGGCGATAATCGACGACGCGGACCCGCGTGCCGCGATCGAGCGAGCCGAGTTCGGCGATGACTTCGAAAGTGAGATTGCCGAATTGTGCTTCACCCATCGGGCGTAACGCGCTTGTCGTCGTGCCGACGCTGTCGAGTTGAGCGCGGGGTTTTTCGGGAGTGGGTGTGGTGCCGGTGAGGATGACGGCCCTTCCCGCGCGGGAGTTTTTCCAGACTCGCATCACAAGAGAGAAGACGAACGGCGCGAGGATGAGGATGGTCAGCAAGAGGCCCAGGCCGGCCCACGGGGAGATGAAGAACGCACTGATGACCGCGGCGAGGATGAACCCCGCGGCGGCGACGCCGAGGATTCCGCCCGAGGGGATGAAAAGCTCGGCGACGATCAGCCCGAGCCCGACCGCCATGAAAATGAGAATGAGTGATAGAGGGTCCATCGTTGTTGGAAATGATGATAGCGTGATTCGGGCCGGGCCGGGCATTTTGCGTAGCGCTTTGATGTTTTGTTGGATCCAGCGCTCAGTATCTAACTGAAGCGCGCACCAACTCAGCGGGTTTGTGCATTGGTAACACTTCAGCCGTTTGCACCAAATCGCGTTTGTTCGGACGGTTTAAGTGCCACGACTTGTATTTAAGTCGTGAAATGGGCGAGCAGTCGAATCGTTTGCCTATTCCAGCGCATCACGACTTGCGTACAAGTTGTGGCACCAGACACCATGAAATTTTGGCATTCGGCTGAAGTGTTACGTCGCGGCGTTGCCGGTCTGGCCGCGCTCGTTGTACCAATTCGCCGTCACGCACACGCAGAGCATTGTCGGCCGCTCCGTCAAGACGACACATATTTCATCGGCCACCCACTCCACGACTTGTGCAATTCACCACAAAATGCGAAGAAAAATCGATAAAAATCCCCGCCTCATAAAAAGCGGTTTAGCAGT
>JBBQKP010000115.1:0-10475 GCA_038326995.1 Tepidisphaerales bacterium | reverse complement strand
TGGGTGCTCTCCGGCGCGAATACCTACACCGGCGGGACGACTATCGCCGCAGGCACGCTGCGGATCGGGGCGGCGGACCGCTTGAATAACGTGGGCACGCTGACCATGTCGGGCGGTACGTTCGACACCGGCGGATTCAGTGAGACGCTGGGCGCGCTTTCAATTTCGGGCAATTCGGACATTCAACTGGGCAGCGGTGCCAGTATTCTTTCGTTTGCTTCATTCGCATTTTCCGGCACGAACATACTGAGCGTGCTGGGTTGGAGTGGCTCAACCACGGGACTTGGCACTGATCAGTTCTTCATCGGAAACTCCGCCGCATTGAGTATCGCTCAATTGGCGCAGATCCAGTTCGTGAACCCCGATGGCTTTAGTTTCGGCACATTCGGCGCGGCCCAACTGAGCAGCGGTGAAGTCGTGGCCATCCCCGAACCCGCCACGCTCGGTGTCGTGGGTCTGATCAGTGCGGTCCTGTGCCTCCGCCGCAGACGGGTGATCTGCTGAGTCGGCTGCCCCTGGCCCGCGTCGTTGTGCGAAATTTTGGTGCGGCAGTCCGTCGTTCGTGTGTCTCTGTAAAGGATACGAATGTTTGCAGATCGCAGAGAATCCTGGCTGACCAAGGTGAAGCAGCTCGCGCCTGTGATCTCGACGTGGCGAGTGCCTATCGCGAGAGTGGTTCGTCCTGTCGCCGACGCGACGGCGTTTCAGGGTTGGCGGCTGGACGCGGACGCACCCGCGAACGACTTGCCGTTGCGGACGCTACATGTGGGCGAATCGGTGTTCGTGGATTTCGGCGAGCATTTGGTCGGCGTGCCGGAGTTTCAGTTCGCAGAGGCTGTCGCGAATTCGGGAGCTGGTTCTGATGGGTCAGCGGTTCGTGTGCGGATTCGCGTGCGGATTCGTTTGGGCGAAGTGCCCGCGGAAGTGTGCGAATCGCCGTCGGACTATCCGCAGAAGCTCGATGGCACGTGGATGAACGGCGACGAGTTTGACGTGTTGCCGGGCGTGCCGGTGCGGTTGGCAGATCGCAGGGCGTTTCAGTTCGCCCGCATCGATGTGCTGATAACGCCACCCGAGGGGATTCGCGCGATTTCGTGCAGTGCGACTGCTGAAAGCTCGGCCGGCGCACTGTTGCCCGAACTGCCGATGGAGTTTGGCGATGACCCGCTTCTGCGACGGATCGATGAAGTGGGCCTGCGTACGCTGCGGAACTGCATGCAGGGCGTTTTTGAAGACGGCCCGAAGCGCGACGGACGCCTGTGGCTGGGCGATCTGCGCCTGCAGGCCCTGGCCAACTATGCCAGCTTCGCCAACTACGATCTGGTGAAGCGGTGTCTGTATCTTTTCGCGGCGTGCAGTTACGAGGACGGCATCGTCGCGGCGTGTGTGTATGAGCAGCCGAGTTGGAACGGCGGCACCGAGTTCATCCCCGACTATTCGCTTTTGTATGGGCCGATGCTGCTCGATTATGCCCTGGCCAGTGGTGACTGGGCGACGGCGAACGACCTCTGGCCCGTCGCCAGGCGTCAGCTCGATTTGATCGAACGCTATGAGGATTCGCGGGGGCTTTTTGTTGATCCGAAATCGGCGTGGCTCTTCGTGGACTGGTGTGCGGAACTCGACCGTGAGACCGCCATCGTTGGAACGATAATTTACTCGCTGGGTCGAGTGGCGGAACTGGCGGCGCGGTTGGGTCACAACGATGAGGCCCGTGAGCTGCGACGTAAGCGCTCGCAGTTGGTCGCCGCCGCGCGCACGCATCTTCTGGACGGCGAGAGCGGTCTGTTCGTGTCCGGGCCGTCACGGCAAGTGTCGTGGGCGTCGCAGGTGTGGATGATTCTTGCACAGGCCGTCACGCCTGAAGAGGGGCGGGTCATTCTGCAGTGTTTGAACGAGCGAGACGACGCGATCAAGCCGATAACGCCTTATCTGTATCACCACGTCGTAGAGGCGTATCTGAAGTGCGGGGCGAGTGAGCAGGCAGAGTCGCTGCTTCGCGACTATTGGGGTGAGATGATTCGCCTGGGGGCGACAACGTTCTGGGAAGTATTTGACCCGAACCAGCATGTTCTCTCGCCCTACGGTTCACATTTGCACAACAGCTACTGCCATGCGTGGAGCTGTACACCAAGCTATTTGTTACGCGTTGCGTTTACATCTGCGGAAGATCGGTCGAGTCAAACACCTTTTATCTCAATGGAGGTCGCATGAGATCCAAAAATCAACAACCGCACGGCTTTACGGTCGTCGAACTTCTTGTAGTGATCGCCGTCATCGCGGTGCTCGTATCGCTGCTGCTTCCCGCACTGCGCAAGGCACGTGGGGCGGCTCAGGAAGTGACATGCTTATCAAACTTGCGTCAGTTGGGGCAGGCGTTCATTTTATATGCCACTGATAATGACGGCAGACTAACGGTCATCCATCAGGACGGCTGGGTTCGGCCGTTGAATTCATCCACGACAACCGACGCAAACATGGTTGATTGGAAGGGATTGATTCAAGGTTACATCGGGACAAAAGGGTACGGGCTGAGTTTAAATGCCCGTATTCCTAATCCAAATCCGAAGGGGCTCAGTCGCGAGAGGTTCTTTCGTGAGCACCGCGTTCTTGCGTGTCCATCTGATCCGTTCTTTACGACTGGCATGAACATTCCCACGCCCTTCGCCCGCGAGACGTCCTACGGCATGGGTTCGTATACGTCCTGGTATCTCGATTCAAGGTCTCCACGAGGTACTCCGTGGACCGCGGGGTCACTCCGTACGTCTATCAGCCTGACACGGGTCAGCGGATTGTCGAAACTCGTGCTGCTGACTGAGACCAACGGAGGGTGGGGTGTGTCGGATCATCGTATGGATGACACCGGACATCTGCTATCAAAGAACAGTGATCCCCGGTGGCGTCCGGTGCAATATATTCACTCTAATTTTCGGTCGAACTTCCTGTTTGTTGACGGGCATGTCCAAATGCGCGGCGACTTCCCTCACCCGATGGGATCCTCGAATAATCCCTTTGTTGAACTTAAAAATGGCAAAGTCCGCCTGAATGCGGATTGGAGCTGGGGAAGATTCATCGCGCAAATCAGATAATAGCTCGAATTTTTGACCGACAGATTCTCACAATAGAAAGCAGACCTATGGCCACGCTACGTGTGTTGACGAACCTCTCTACAGTAGCCCTGGCAGTGATCGCCGTTTGCAGTTCTTCGGCCCTGGGCGCTGAGAAGGATCGCCCGTATCGCAAAGGCGTGGTGCCGGAGTCGACTTCCGTTCGCGCGAGTTTTGATACCGAAAGGGACAGCGGGCCGGACATGCTGCTCGACGCGGACGAGAAGACGCGCATGGTGCCCGTCGCCAACACCGCCGGGGGCCCGACCTCCCTTTACTTCCGCTTCTCCAAACCTGTCGAAGACCTGGGCGGTATTGCCCTGGGGCCCTCGGACGGGTTTGCCAATTACTTCCCCGAAGAGATTCAGTTTTTTGTCGACACCACAGGGAATGGAACGTACGACCAATATGTCGGTCGCGTCATGGGGCTTGGTCCGAAGGAAAAAACTGCGGGCGACTTTCTCTTTGAACGAAAGCCCGCCAAGGCGTTCGGGCTCGAAGTGCGGATCGTCAAGCAAAGTCGACGCGGCGTGCAACGCGCCGCCATCCTTAGCGACCTTTGGTTCCTCTACAGCGACGCCACCTGGGGCAGTGACCTGAAGGAACCGGCTGGAGCCGTCGCAGTGACTGGTGCCAAGCCGATGGATATCAGCGCGAACATCGACACGCCGGTCGCGCTGCTGCAGTGGTCGCAAGCGAAGGGCGCTTCGGCCATGAGGGCCGGCCAGAATAAGCAGGCGGTGAAGGTCGTCGAGCAGGACGGAAAATCTGTTCTCGAAATGTCGTGGACGACGGGTTGGAAGCCGCTCGCGGAAATCAGTCCGGGCATCAACCCGGCATTGCATTTGTTTTCTCAAGGCGTCGTGTTGTCGGTCCCCGTCAATAACTCTGAGTGTGCGGACTTCCGTGGCATGGGCGTGCGCGTCGTGGACGCGAACAACGAGACGTTTCAATGGGGTTCTGACTTGGATTCGAGTAAAATCGGCTGGCAAGACGTGCGGATCGTGCTCGACCCAACACGTAGCAGCGGCAACTGGGGCGGAAGCGATGTCGGCAGGGGAACGATCGACGAACCCGTCAAAATCTCAACGCTCATCTTCAATGCGCCTAAATCGATGGCGGCCGAGGGCGGGAAGATCCTCGTCGGCGACATTCAGCGAAACGCGTTCGACGGTTCACAAATCAGCCCGAGCGTCCTGCTGAAACAACTCAAGGCGACGACCACCAACGCGCGACCGACGATGGTCTTCACGCCCAAGGACAAAGGGCCGATAGCGCTGCGCGTCACGCACGCGGGCGAGTTGCCAGTCGATGCGACACTCGCGATCGACGCGACTGACTTTTACGGCCTTACCACACGCTGGGCCGGGCCTGCTGTCGCCCTCAAGCCGGGCGAGTCGACCGACCTGTCGGTTGATCCGACATTTGCGAAATTCGGCTGGTACGACCTTTCCATCGTCGCGCTGAGTCAGGACGGCAAAACGTCCGCCGTCGTCGGCAAGACGATGGCCGCGTACATCGAACCGGCGGGTCTTCAAACGCTACCGCCTTCCAACGGATTTTGGATGGGGATCGACGCCCGATTGAGATCGGACAAAGACCAGTGGGTCATGGACGCCTGCGCCTTGGCCGGCTTCGACCTGCTCCGCGCCGGTGGATGGGACGGGCACATCGCGCCGGGCAAGTTTGATCACAAGTGGCGTCACACGCTCATGAGCCTGGCCAAAAATGCTGGCATTCGCCCGCTCAACAGCATCACCTTCACGCCCAAGTGGGCCGTTCATGAGAAGGACAAAGGGAAGGAGCCCGCGAGTCGTTACGCGCCGCGCGAGGACGCGGTGCGCGAATACATCCGCGAGATCATCCCCATCAACAAGCAGTACGGCGTGGACATCTACGACCTCTGGAACGAGCCCGACCTCGCCGGCTTCTACAAAGGCTCGACCGACGAATATCTCGAATTCATGCGCGTCGCTTACGAAGAAATCAAGAAGAATCAGCCCGACGCGATGGTGCTGAGCGGCGGCATTGCCATCATGCAGGGCCACGGCGGACACGGGCTTAACCCCGACCTCATCAAGCGGATGATCGTCGACGGGCAGGATCATTACGACGCGATCAGTCTTCACCTGCACGGAACATTCAAGGGGTTTCAAGAGCAGATCGACGGCCTGCTGGCAGTCCTTCGCGCTCAGCTGAAGAAAGACAAGCCGTTGTTCTTTACCGAGACGGGCTTCTCAAGCTTGGATCGCAAGCTCGTGGCGAATGAGCTCATGAAGAAGATCGTCTTCAGTCGTGCCCGAGGTGCGATCGGCTTCACGACGTTCGTGTTTCATTACCAAAACGAAATCGGCTACAGCCTCATGAACGCCGGGCCGTCATTCGAACCCTTCCCCGTGTGGGCCGCGCACAATGAAATCGCAAAGCTGATGCGAGGCAACCGCTTCGTGCGTCAGGTGGAATTGGGAACCGGTAACTGGATGTTCGCCTTCGAGAGCGGGAGCGATGCATTGCTCGTCGCCTGGGACGAGGATGCCCCGTCATCCGATCAGACTGCGCTGGTCGTCTTGCCTGCCGGTACGTCGGCCGAGCTGATTGATCTTATGGGCAACGTCACGCCCGCGCCGTCGATCGACGGGATCGTGCCGCTGGCGCTCACCAAGCAGGTGCAATATCTGCGGATCAAAGGCGCGGACAAAGGTAATGTTCCGCTGGTTCTAGGATCGCTTGCCAGTTTCACCGAAGAGCCGATCGCCGAGCCCGGGCAGAAGACGGCGGCGGTCGTCATGTTGCGAAACCCGTTGGCGCGCGAGGCGGAGTTCGTTCTGAAATGGATCGACGCCGCCGGCACCGCATCGGAGCAGCGTCTGACAATCGCCGGCAGAGGTGAAGCGCAGGCGAAGCTCGAGACGGTCGTACCATCCGTTGGGGCCAAAGAGCGCGCTCGCGTTCAGTTGGCGTACGAGATCGTCGGCACGCCGTGGCGCGGCAAGACGGCGGTAACCCTGAATTCCGCACAGCGCATCCCGAATGCCGAATTCACCACGCGTCAAGCCGACTTCGCGATGGTTGACGAGACACGCGTTCACAACTTCAATCAGGCCGACCCCACGCGTGCACAGTTCACATGGAAAGGGCCGCAGGATCTTTCCTCGCGCGTCTGGATGAAACTGGAAGCGGATCACCTTCTCATGAAAGTCGAAGTGAATGACAATGAGCACTTCCAGCCCAACGAAACTGCAAACAGCTGGCGTGCCGACGGACTGCAGGCGGCGTTTTTCATTCCCGGTCGATCCGGCTTCTGGTCCATCGGGCTGGCAAGGGACAACGGCGGCAAGAGCCTGGTTCACTCGTGGATGAGCCCGTCGGGTCTGAAGTCTGAGTATGCCAACAGCGTCACACTCGAAACTCAACGCACCGGCACGACGACGACCTACCTCGCCAGGCTTCCGCTCGAAGGATTCGGTGTCGATGCGGCGTTCCTGCGCACACGCGCGGTCGGCTTCAACCTGATCGCCAACGACGACGACAACGACGGCGGCGGGCGTAAGGGTTTCTCGTTCATCGCCAAAGGAATGGGCTTGGGAACAACCACGCCCGAGGAATGGCCTCGAGTTGTTTTCGAGTAGTGATTCGACTTTCGTCCCGCAAGCCATCAGCGCTCTCAGCAAGTGCGAAATCGCGTGGCGACCAAATGCTTGTCGTGCCGACGTAACGAGTATGGCGAACGAATCATCCAACACCCACTGGCACGGCGCACGATGGATCGTGCCGACGACAGCTCCGCAGCCAGGGGCGTGGTACGCGTACCGAACGACCGTCCAATGCAACAAAAGTTTGCCTAAGCCGATTCTGCGAATCGCCTGCGATAGCAAGTACTGGCTTTGGATCGACGGCGAACTGGCAATCTACGAAGGACAACTCAAGCGCGGCCCGACTCCACACTCGACCTACTTTGATCAACTCGAACTGCCCCTGACTTTGTCTCAGGGCGTTCACACGATCGCCGTACTGGTCTGGTATTTCGGCAAGCACGGATTTTCGCACAACAGCAGCGGCCTGCCCGGCCTGATCGCTTCACTTTCCGATGCCAGCCACTCGGTCCTGGTTTCCGATTCATCGTGGCGCGTGATGGCTCATCCCGCGTACTCCGCCGGCGATGGCGAGTTGCCGAACTATCGGCTGCCCGAATCCAATATCGCATTTGACGCACGCAGGGATATTGAAGGTTGGCAACTCGGCTCGTTCGACGATTCCCATTGGCCGCGTGCGACAGATGCGGGCAGTGCTGGTGTCGCGCCATGGGGCGAATTGATCGCCCGGCCGATTCCGATGTGGCGAGACTTTCAGCCAGCTCCATACGAAACCAATCTGACGTTTCCTTTCGTCTCCGATGGAAAGCCGATCGTCTGCGCTTTGCCTTTCAATCTCCACGCGTCGCCTATCCTCGACATCGAAGCCCAGGCCGACGTAACCATCGACATTCGAACGGAGAACTACACCGGCGGAAGTGCGAACAATGTGCGCGGCATCTACACCACGCGTGCCGGTCGACAGTCGTATGAATCGCTCGGATGGATGAATGGTCACGCGGTCCACTACACCATCCCCGCCGGCGTGGTGGTTCACGATCTGAAGTATCGTCGCACGGCCTATGACACGCGCTGGCTCGGGCGCTTCGAGTCCGACAACGATCGAGTCAACTCACTCTGGGAAAAGTCTTGTCGCACGCTCGACGTCTGCATGCGCGACACATACATGGATTGTCCGGACCGCGAGCGTGCCCAATGGTGGGGCGACGTCGTCGTCCAGGCTGGGTCTGCGTTCTACGCGTGTGACGCCACCGAATCGACCAAGTTGACGCGAAAGGGAATTCACGAACTCATCGATTGGCAGCGGGCCGATCATTCACTTTATTCTCCTATCCCGACCGGAATCCCTCGCGCATCTCACATGGATGTTGACCGAAAACAAGGATGCTGGGATCGAGAACTCCCGACGCAAATGCTTGCGAGTATCGGGTGGTTTGGTTTCTGGAATTACTATCGATACACAGGAGACTTGGAATCGATCGCGCGGGTGTACCCGGCCGTTTGTCGATACCTGACGCTCTGGAACTTTGACACTTCCACCGGTCTGGTCGCAAACCGCGCCGGCGGATGGGAGTGGGCCGACTGGGGAAAAAATGTCGACATGCGTGTGCTGAACAACACGTGGTATGCATTGGCACTTCGCGGGAAGTTGGAAATGGCCCGGCTGCTCGGTAACGACACCGACGCCCAGAGCGCCAGCGACGCTCTGCTAAAAATGCACGATGGTTTCAACAGCGCTTTTTGGAACGGAACTCACTACCAAAGCGACGCTGCGATTCCATTCCCGGATGATCGTGCGCAGGCGATGGCCGTCCTCGCGGGGTTTGTTGAGCCTCAAAAAAAATCGGCGATCGTCCGCGTGCTTCAAGAGCAGCGACACGCCGGGCCTTACATGGAGAAGTACATCGTTGAGGCGCTGCTCCAGCTTGATGAGCACGAGATCGCAATGGAGCGGTTGCTCGATCGATACGCCGCCCAGATCGACAGCCCGATCACCACGCTCTGGGAAGGCTGGAGCGTCGGCGACGCGACGTGGGGCGGCGGAACCTACAACCATGCATGGTCCGGCGGCGCGATCACGTTGTTCCAACAATACTTTTCAGGCGTCCAGCCTATCACGCCGGCCTTCGAACACTTCGCCGTGAGACCGCGACTCGGGCCACTAAAGCGCCTGCACAGCGTCGTTCCTACACGGTTCGGGCTGATCGAACTTCGTATCGACAAATCGGCGGACGAACTGTCGCTGGTCGTTCCACCGGAAACCCGCGCCGACCTGATCTTGCCAGACGTGCCGATCCTATCTTTTGATCCAGGCCGACATGATGTGTCGTTTCAAAGTCGGAAGAGCGTTTATTAGGATCAAGGACCGCAGGCGCGTGGGCGATTGGTCAGCACATGTACAACGAGGTCTTTTCGACCTTTGGCAAAGCGTGGTGATCGATGAAGGATGAGGATAGTCAGCCCGATGCAAACATGACCGATGCAAATAGGACCGATGCTCAGCTCGGATAACCGCTCATCAGTCCTCTGAACGAACTTGCTCTGAGCCGAATTTTGATGCGCTCGATTTCGCTTTGCGTCTTCAACCTCCGGGCGTTTCAACCCCCGCAACTTCCCGCCGCTTTACCCCTCGCCACGCTCGACTAGACTCACCGCATCGCTCACGCTCGACTAGACTCACGGCATCGCTCATGCTGACGGCACGCGCTTATACGTTGCGCCAAAAATCACGCCTTGCCATCTCGCTCTCCTGGGTCGCGGGTTACACCAACGTCGTAACACTCACCTACTGCGGCGTCATGGTGAGCCACGCCACCGGGAACATCACACACCTCGGGCAGCACATCGCCCAGATTCGATTTGATCAGGCCTGGTTCATGCTCTTTCTTGTCGGGCTGTTTCTGGTCGGCGCGCTGCTCAGCGGCGTCGCGATTCAGATGTCGCAGCGGCGGCACATGAGATCCATCTTCATCGCACCCATCGCCATCCAGGCCGGGTTGCTCGCGGGCGTCTCTGCGCTCTTTTCGTTGCACGCCGTCCAACTTGTCGATTTTGACTATCGTATGAGCACCGGCATGCTCTACTGGACTTGCGGCCTGTCCAGCATCGCAATGGGTCTGCAAAACGCCACCATCACCAGCATCTCGGGCTCGGCCGTCCGCACCACGCACGTCACCGGCGTTCTGACTGACATCGGCACGTCGCTCGTCTCTCTCTGGTTCTGGGTTGGCGATAAAACCACCGGCGAGATTCCGAATCGCCAGGGCGTGCTCCGATGGAAGCGCGTCATGTTCGCACTTCGCAGGCACGACGATGCGAGGCAGGTCGCGCTCCTGACGACGATCATCGGCTCGTTCCTTTTTGGAGTGATCGCCGGGTTCGTCGCGGTGCAGCAGTTGCCGGGCGTAGGCCTGCTTCCGCCCGTTTTCTTTCTGCTGTTCATGGTCGTGGTCGACTGGCGAGAGCCGATTGCCGACCTGAAGGAAGTCGATCGATTGACCGACGCCGAGCTTGGTTCGCTGGGCATCTCCAGCACGCTCTTGCCGGCCGATGTGGGCATCTGGCGAATCGCGCCGCAGATGGTCGGGCTGCGTCATCACGCGCCGGATTTCGCGGCGTGGATGAGCGAAGTGCCCCGGCACACCCGCATCGCCATCCTCTCGATCAGCCACGGCGTTCACATCGACGGCGACGCCGCCCTCGATCTGCTTTCGACCTGGAACAAGCTCAACGATTCGGGAAAGCATCTCATCCTGGCCAACGTCAAACCCGAGCACTT
>JBBQKP010000114.1:0-10476 GCA_038326995.1 Tepidisphaerales bacterium | reverse complement strand
CCCGAGCCCGCATCGCTCGCGGCCGTCGGATTGAGCATGCTCATCTTACTCCGTCGTCAGCGCTAAACCTCCGCAGCGTCCGATCTGCGCCGAAGAGGCGTAGGTCGGGCGTGGGTCGGGCGTGACTCTAGTATGTCTTACGCGGAGCTCGTATGGATCGGCAAAGTAATCGTCGTAAGGGATTCACCCTCGTCGAACTTCACGTCGTGATCGGAGTCATCGCCGCGTTGCTTCCTCAATCATCGACGAATACGTCGCTTCCAACTTAACTCCCGGCTTCATCCTTACTGGCCGCCGACCCAGAGCACAACATGAATTCGATCATCATGAAATCATTCATTCCTGTCGTCGCGATAAGTTCGATCGTTGTCGGTGCGACCTACGCGCTCGCGTTCGAGCCGAAATTTGCGCCCCTTTACGAGCCCGGCAACGGCGGCGCGATCGTCAGTGTCGAGGTCTCGCCGCACGACCCGAATCTGGTCATCTCCACCGGCGACATGCTCGGCGTCGCCACCAGTTTCAACGGCGGAAAACTCTGGCAACCCACCTTTGGATTCTCCTCCTACGAAATGGGCAGCCTGACCTTTCACCCGACCGACCCCAATGTCGTGTGGACCGGGTCTTGCATGGGGCCTTACATCTCGACCGACCGCGGGATCCACTGGCAGCCGCGTCGAGAGGGCATGCCCGCGCTGAGTGGCGGAAATTACTCCTGCATCATCGAATCCGTCGCCTTCGATCCTGACCAGCCCGCACGGCTCCTCGCGTTCGGCGGGTCGTCCAGACGCTGGAACACGTCGCCCTCCTTCGGACAAGTCTGGCAATCGCTCGACGACGGCGTCACGTGGACGATCCTCACCACGCTGACCAATGACGGGTCGACCACGCAGACGATTAACGGGGGAAACATCGTTTGGGCGGGCTACCTGGCCGGGTCCGCCAGCGAAATCCACGCCGTGCTCGACGGCGGGGCATGGCTCAGATCCGTCGACGACGGTCTGACCTGGCAACGCATCAAGCCCGAAGGCGTCATCGGGCCAATTGATTTCGTCCGCTTCGACCCCGCCGACGCGAAAAACGTCTACGTCTCCACCAGCAACTTCCTGCCCGAAGGCACGGCGCGACGAACCCCCGGCGGCGTCTTCAAGAGCACCGACGGCGGAAAAACCTTCGCCCCGATCATGACCGGCATTCGCACGATCGACTCCGACGACGCCGGGCAGTCGATGCTGACCAGCACGTTCAGCCGTGTCGCGATTTCTAAAGCCGACCCCAAGACGCTTTATGTGAACGACCGCGCGTGGAACGCCAGCATTATTTACAAGAGCACCGACGCGGGGGCGATTTGGATTCCCGTGGTCGGGCGAAAGCCGGTCGGGCAAGAGTATCTTTTCGCAGGCGCGCCCGATGCAATATTTAACCCGCAGACCGCCACACCCGCGGGCATTTCGCTGCACTTGTCGATCGACCCGAACAATGCCGACCGCGTCTTCACTTACAACACCGAGTACGTCCTTGCGACTCAGGACGGCGGAAAAATATGGACCGACATGACCGCCACGCCGGTCGGGAGCGTGAATGGCGTGACGACCTGGCGGGGCACCGGGTGGAACGGCTGGTGCTCGCGCGAGGTGCGATTCAATCCGTATTCGCCGGGGCAGATCGTGATTCAGATGATGGACGCGGGGCGGGCGTGGATCAGTGACGACGACGGGCAGTCGTGGCGGTTCGCCGAGACGGGCCTGCACCCCTGGCAAGCGGGCAAGGCCGTCGCGTTCACGCGAGACGGGCACATCTACGGCACCACCGGGCAGTCCGGACAAATCAACGGCCTGACGCGCAGCACCGACGGCGGCAAAACCTGGGCGAGCGTCGCCGGCGGTGATCTCAAGTTGCACAACAACGACTGGGGCGTCTCCGGCTCCATGGGCGGCGTCGTCGCGCATCCCGACCAGTCGAGCCGCGTCTGGGTCGTGGTCAACGGCAATCTCATGTATTCCAGCGACGTCGGCGAGTCGTTCGTCAATGTTGCAGAATCTAAAACAGGCTTCGACTGGCTCGAACCCGACCCTTCCCGTCCCGGCAACTTTTACGCCTCGCACAAATCGGGAATCTTTTACTTTGAAGACGGGAAGGGCCTCACCTTCATCGGCGGACCCAAACGAGAAGGCGAAGTGATGATGCACGTCGACGCCAACGGCAGGCTCTACGTGCCGCAATGGCGCACCGGCCGCACGGGCGTGTGGCGTTTCACCCCGACAACTCAAAGTTGGGAACGATTGATCGACGAATCGCAGGCGTTCGACGTCGCCACCGACCCGATGGACCCATCGCGCATCGTTATGGTCACCAGCATGCACCCGTATTACGACACCGCTGGCGGAAACGGCGTTTGGTTCAGCCAGGACGACGGAAAAACCTGGGGCCAGAGCAACAAGGGGCTGGGCATGCTCCGCGCCCAGTGCGTCGAGTTCGACCCGAAGAACGGCGAGCGCTTCATCGTCGGCACGCTCGGGCAGGGCTACTACCAGACGACCTGGCCGCGCGGGCAGAAGATCGACACGCCGCGAAGTTACCAGCAGGTGCCCGAAGACCTCGCGTGGGTGACGATCGACACCGGCGTGCCGAAGGTCGTCAATCCTTCGTTCACGGACGTTTCCAGCGATGCGAAGAATGCTGTCGCCGGTTGGGACGCGCGCTGGCTGATGCACGGACAACTCGACGCGGTTCGCGATGACAAGGTCTTCGCCAGCGGTCCGGCTTCGATGCGGGTCGACGCGACTGCACTCGAAGGCAAGCCCGCGATGGGCATTGTCGGGCAGAACGTCGCCGGCCAGGCAGGGACGCGGTTCGTCCTCAACGCCAAACTCAAGAGCACGGGCGACGTCAAAGTCAGCCTTGGAATTCAGGCCTTCAATGAAAACTGGGAAACCACCGCCAACGAACAAACCGGCTTCGTGCAAGGCACCGCAGATTGGACCGCCACCAGCAAAACGGTCGAACTGCTCGAGGGAACCGTGCGGTTCCGGATCGGTCTGTATGTCGAAGGCGTCGGCAGCGCGTGGATCGACGATGTGGAACTGGTGGAACAAAAGTGAGCGAAAATGGGTCGGCAAATCGTCGCAACGGCCACCTCGGGGCGTGTGTCGTTTGTCGGGTGCGATGAAAAGCGTGGATCGGGCTTGATCTTCAAATCTCTTACGCGGAGGTCGGTATGAATCGGCAAAGTAATCGTCTTGTGGGTTTTACCCTCGTCGAACTTCTGGTCGTGATCGGCATCATCGCAGTGCTGATTTCACTTCTACTGCCCGCAATAAGCCGGGCGCGCCAAAGCGCCCAGACGGTCGCGTGTCAGTCGAACCTGAGACAGATCGGGCTGGGCCTGACGATGTACGCACAGACCCATCGCGACCATCTCCCGCCGTCCAACTTCGTCAACAACCCGGACATGGGCAACAGCACGCTCTGGCACCTGGCGCTGCGATCTTTCCTTAGCAAGCGCGGCGACGGGACTTTTAACACGCAGAACCAGACTGGACTCGACTTCCGATGTCCGTCGGCGCTCATCGACACAAGTGCCGGGCAGAACGCCTGTCACTATTCCGTCAATCCGCGGTTCATGCCCGTCCATGAAGTCAGTGGCTTTGGCTTCGGCACCGACCGAATCAGCGGCGCGAACGGCAATTGGCCGACGTTCAAGCTCACAAAAGTCCGCCCGGCGAGCGAGAAAATCCTCGCCACCGACGGCGCACAAAGGCTCGAGTCCGACCCCTTCCGTCCGGGCGAAGCCGCAGACAGCTTCTTCAACATCGGCACCGACTGGGCAGGAAACATGATGTTCGTCCCCTGGGCCCAACTGGTCATCAGCGAATCCTGGATGGCCGGTTCGCTTATCCGCTGGCGATCCATGGACGGCGTGGACCGCAACGTCGACGGCCCACAGGGCACGGGCTTTATCCGCTTCCGTCACGGAAAAAACAACTCGACCAACGCGCTGTTTGCCGACGGACACGTCGAGGCGTTGAACACCAGGCCCGACGGTCGCAGCGAAATTCGGATCGAAAACGTCGGCGTCACGGCCAGATAAGCGGCTCGCAAAAAAACGAAGATAATCAGAGACATCTGATGAAACATCTGCGTAAGGGCAGTCTTCTGTCGTCTCTGACGATCGCCGGCGGTTATGTCGTGGCCGGGTCGCAGTTGTTCGCCGTCGATTTGAGGTCCGGAACATCAACGCGTTTGAACACCCCGTCCGATGACTGAGGCGGCCGACGCGTTCGATCCGTCTGCATCGATCCAATTGATCCGAGTCTGGTTTACGCCGCGCAGAACCGCGACATCTAAACCGTCGGCAACGGCGTCCTGATGTCGCGCGATGCGGGTAAGACCTGGCCGAACCTAAACCTGACCGAGCCGCTCTCGCCAGTTAAAGTAGACGGCAGGCGCGAGCCCTGCTGGGTTCGCGTTCACCCGACCGCGCGCGATTTATGGGTCGCCACCGGCTGCATGGGCATCTGGAAAATCAACGTCGTGAATTCGTGATTCGAACGAATATCTGCACGCGATTATTTTCGTTCAGCAGAGTCGGAGCTTGCCAATTGCACGGGCATTCACTTCTGCGAGATCAACGTCAATGAGTAGCCCGGCACGGTCAGCGATTCAGAACCGACCGCAGTGACGTCGATCTGCGCGTCGGCATTCACCTGCTTGATCGTCACCTCGCCGCCGACACGTGTGCCCAAGAGCGAGTCGGGCGAAGCGACGATTACCGAATGGTCGGCCTTGTTGATCAACAGCAGCGACCGCTTGCCGTTCTCTTGCACGATCGGCAGCAGTTCGAGTTTCGACAAGTCGCCGCTCTGGTGCGAAGCGATATTGCCGACCAGATATTTGGATCCCCAGACGTAAAGATGTGAGGTGAGTCGGCGCTGGTTGTTGTTGCCGATCAATCCGTACGCGTCGCCCTTGACGTGCCAGACGTTCGCGCCATCGATGCCCGCCAGCGCGACTCGACGCAACAGCGACGCCTGAAACGCCGCACCGACGTTGTTCGCATGACGCGGCTCGATCGGATTCCAGACCCACTTCACGTTGTACTCGTCGAGGTAAATCGGCACGCGCCTACCGGCCGCGGCGATGTCGATCGCGCCGCGAATGTACCGCGCGTGCTTCTCGATCGCGTCGATCGTGCCGAAGAGTTTCTCGTTGCTATCGGTGATCTCTCCGATTCCGTAGTTGTGATAGCTGACAAAATCACTCACGTCGACGCCGCCCTCTTTGATGAAAGTATCGACCCATTTCGGGTTGGCCCAGGTGAAGGCGAACCCGCCGACCTGTGTGGACGGGTCGAACGTCTTCATCGCCTTGACGGTCCTGACGTAAAGCCGAACAACGTCGGGCAGTCGGTTGATTTTGTCCGGGCTGCCATCTTTTTCGTTCATCACTTCCCAGTAATCGACTTTGACGCCCAGTTCGTCGCGGAAGATTCGCATCAGGTCGATGCACATCGTGATGTAGGCGTCTTCGAGTTCGGTTTTCACCAGGCCCTGCTCATCCCTCATGTACTCGGGCCACGAGCTAATGTTGATCATGATCTTCGCGTCGCCGTAGCTGCTTTTGATCGCGGCCCAGCAGGCCCTCATCTTTTCGACGTCGAAGCTCTTCCCGTCGGCCGTCAGGTACTGCTTCGGAAAGTCGCCGCGATGAACGCGGATGAACGGCGAATCGAGCTTCTGCATGAACGCGCCGAACCCCGCATCGCTTGCGGTCGTGACGTCGTGGACTTCGTAATCATTCACGCCCCACAGCATCGGCGTCGCCTTCGCGACCGTCGTTTGCCAGTCGATAAAAACGTCGATCTTCTGGGCGGCCTTGGTCGCATCGGGCTGACTCGGGGGCAATACGCTGGCAACCGCCACCGTTCCCGTCGCTACGACATCAGGAGGCAATACCGGCCCGGCATCGCTTACCTCGGCGGCCTCAAGCACGATCGCGTCGAGCGAAATATTGCCACCGCCGTCGCCTCGCATCAGCAGAAATTTCTCGCCCAGGTCGGCCTTGCTGTACGTGCCGATTTTCGACCACGTCCACTCGCTCGGCTTTGCCCACACCCACGACCGCTCGGTCTGCGTTCCCGCCGCGTCGGTCGTCTTGATCTGGATCGGCCCGCCCTTGTGACGGACGTGAACCGTCACGCGCGCGGCGACATCGCCCGGCGTGGGGAGCACCATCAGCGGCTGCCAGTCCTTGCCGTTCTCAACGAACTTCCCGCCCGACGCGAGCGCGTCGGTCCCGACCGGAGAATCACTACCAGCGTGTGCCTCGGCTTCGATTAGTGTGCCGGGCGGCGCTTTGATGTCGGGCTTGTCCTGGGCCATGAGTGGGATTGCAATCGCGAACGATAGGAGGAAGCTGGTGAATCGCATGATGTGTCGTGAAGTCAAAAGGGGCATTGATCGATCGATAAAGCAGGCATCACGGCACGGCGAAGATCACCGTGCTCACCGACTGCGAGAACAGGTTCGTCCCGATGTTCCGCGGCTGTTTGTCCTGCAACGGGTCGACGTGACCATCTAAAAATAGAAAGTTCGCGATATTTGTCCGATGCCGATAATCCACGCGGTGATCGAACGGGCGGTTGACGCCGAATTGCCAGCCAGAATCGAAGTTGATCGTGAACAACATATTGTCGCACGCGTCGGCGAACAGAACCACCGTCGCGCTGTTCTTCACCCGCGTCACATTCCGCATCCGGTACGCCTGGTTCCAGTGCCAGAAATTTCCCGGCATCGCCGACTGATCAATGGTCAGATTCTTGTTGATTCCGTAAAGATTGCTGTTGGCGACGGCGCTGAAGTTCGTCGTGTTCGTCCCTAAATTCGGACAGACCATCACCTCCGTTGTTGCCAGATTTTCTGGTCGCCTGGGGTAGATATACCTCACCAGCTCGAACCGCAGGGGATTGAAAAAGTTGGTCCAGTCAGGACTGGACGAATTGGAGCCGGGGATGGGCACGTTGTTCACGTCGCGCTCGTGACGCCAGCCCGTCGGCAAGACGCCCTTCCTCCCGGCGTTGTCCCGAGCCTCGCTCGTGTACATCGCTGTCGCGGTTGCCAGCTGTCTGAGGTTGCTGGCACAAAGTACTGTGCGCGCTTGTTCCCGCGCCCTTCCCAAAGCGGGGAGGAGCAGCGAGATCAAGACACTGATGATGCCGATGACGACGAGCAGCTCGACGAGTGTGAACGCGGAAAGACGAACGACATTGCGGGACATAGCCATGATTCCTCCTCGAATCAAGGTTTTGATGTTCAAACAGGGGACGACTAAAGCCCGGCCGATTTCTTTCGAAACGGGCCGGGTGCGGAGGAGGTTTGTCAGATCGCGCTTCGACGGCGGAGAACGAGGGTCGAGCCGATGACGAGCAAGCCCAGGATGCTGGTCGGCTCGGGAATGGGCACGATGTCGTTCAGTTCATTCGCGAACTTAAGCTCGTCGAATACCGAACGATTGCTGACGCCGAAGTTGGTATTGGCCAGAAGACGAACGAAGTCCCCGCCTATGAAGGAGGTGCCGAAGGCGCTAGGTCCGTCACTGCGAAACGCACGGGCGACGTTGTTCGCGTCCAGCTCGGCCTCGGTGATGCCGCCAGCTTTGATCGCGTCGTAATTCGCTTCAGACAGTGCCCACAGCGTGGCGGTGTTGACCGCGTTGTTGAAGGCGGGAATGTTCAATCCGGTGAACTTACCGATGAAGAGATAGGTCGCCGCTCCAGCGATTCCACCTGTCGGGCTCCTATCAGTTGAGTTGCCCGAACCCGTGCCGATGTTGTCGGGGTTACTAACTCCGAACAACGTTACGGCTTGCGACTGGAGCTTATTCTGTCCTTCGAAAGCGGTACTGCCGACCGTGAACGCGCTGGCGTTATCGGAGGTGCTTTGCTGGACGTGCCTGAACAACATGCTGGTATAGACCGTGCTGTCGCGCGGGAGTGCGGTTGAAATTGCGATTTGACGGTGTGCGACGGTGCCTGTGTTCCCGTTGGCGACGACCTCTGCCGCGCCGCCGGCGACGGGGTAGTCGGAGAAGGTCAGGCCCGCGACGACCGACGTGCCGTTGCTGACAGTGCTGCCTGTCCCAGTTGCGGTGAAGCCCCACGAGCCCTGCCAGCCCGAGCCGCCGTTGCTTCCTGCAAGGACACCGGGTGTGTAATCAAAGCCTTCATAGGCGAAGACGGCCGCGCGAGCGGAATGGGTCGAAACGGCGCAGGCGACCAAGGCCGCCGCAAGAGAGACGCTGACGATTGATTTCTGACGTGACATGATGATTTTCCTCCTCAGGAAAGTGTGTAAAGGTTGCTAACAGACTTGGATCAGGGGTTGTAAGAAGCAGACGAACGGCGGCGAATCAGCTCGGGCTGAATCACGCGACGCTCAATCCGCGAGTCGGGATGTGAAAGACGGTTTTGTAAGAGTTCGACAGCGGCGTCGATCATCCGATCGACGTGGTTGTCGAGCGTCGTCAGCGAGGGCCGGAAATGGGCCGAGCCCGGAAGGTTGTCGCACCCGACGACGCTCAAATCAGTCGGCACGCGAACGCCCATCTCTTCGAGCGACGCCAAGAGGCAAAGGGCGATCTGGTCGTTCAGGCAAACGACCGCGGTCGGCCTGAGGTCGGCCTGCGTGCTGAGCCATTTGCGGGAGAAGAGGTCGGCCTGGCGACGGAAATCGTCGTAGTCGCCCGAGTCGGCGTGATGGACGATCCAGTTCGGATCGAACCCGGCCCGCGTGAGCCGTGGCGCGACCGGCGAGGTCCGCTCATCCTGCGAACGCTGCGGCGGGGCGAAGACATAAGCCAGACGCGAGTGGCCGAGCTCGCGCAGATGAGCGACCGCAAAGTCGATCGCGCCGTCGGCGTTGAGCACGACGGAATCGACGCTGCGCCCGACCGGGCCGGAGATTTCGCCGCCGAAGGTGACGATCGGCACTTGCCCGCGGAAGATCGCCTGGTGTTGTTCAATATCGATGGGCTCGTAGACCGGGCCGACAAGGACGGCGTCGACGCCGTCGATGCGGAGCTGGCGGATCAGCTCGGCCTCATCGTCCGGGTTCGGGCGTGTCGAAATCGTGAGCTGCATCCGGAAGTTCGCTTTCGCCAGGGCCTGCTGAGCCAGATGCGCGACGCGTGCGAAGAACGGGTTGGAGAAGTCGCGCGTGAGGAACAGCCCGACCTGACCTGACCGCCCCTTGACGAGTTGTTGTGCGGCCCGGCTGGGCAGGTAGCCGAGTTCGTCGACGGCGCGTTGAACGCGGCCCCGCGTCTCGGTCGGGTATTTGCCTGTGACGTTGCGGTTGAGGATGTCGGAGACGGTGGTTTTGCCAACGCCCGCGTGGAGTGCGACGTCGCCGAGGGTGACGCGGGAGAAGGCGCGTGCGGGTCGGCGCAGGGCCGGCTTGGAAACCGTGCCGGATTGATCCGAAACGCCTGAAATCGACTTTGTGGAACCTTCCGCCATGACGTGAATATAAGTGGAAGGTTCCGCCGCGTCAAGAAAAATCCGTCACGATTTTATAAATTCAGCAATAGTATAAGTTTATGTCGGCTCAATCGCGTGTACATCGTCGTCCGCCCCGGCTTTTGGAAGATCAGACGGGTTTGGCTTCATCAAGCGAGATGATCAAGCGTCTGTTGACACATTTCAGTCGTGTCTTTCTCGGTTCGCGAGGAATGATATTTGTCCGAAAGAAGTAAAACGTCGAGTCGATCGATACTGGCCGGTCGAAGAGAAACACTGTCCTGCCGGACGGGCCGAAGGAGAGATCCGTAAAGGATGAGCCGCGCACGAAATAAGCGGGTGTACAGAGTACTTCGTTTGAAATACTTCGCTTACCCAGAGTGCTTAGTTCGTGCGCGGCTCTTTTAAGTCGCGATTTGAAGTTGATGATCGGCGGTTACTTGCTCATGGGAACGACGGTGACATCGCCGATCGCTTCGAGCTGAGCCTTGATCTTCTCGGCCGGGCCGGTGACGACGATGGTCCAGCGCTGGTTGTCGACGTATTTCTGCATGACGTCCTGAACCTGATTTGCCTGAACTTGGGCGATGCGCTTGGCGTAGTTGTCGTAATAATCGACAGGGTAGCCGTTGAGGATGGTGTCGATACGCCTGCCGACCTGCTGGCCGACGGTTTGGGTTTCCAAGACCATCTGCCCTGCGACGCGTTGACGTGCGTCGGAGAGTTCTTCAGTGGTGATGGGTGCTTCGCCCATTTTTTTGAATACGCCGAAGCTGCTGGTGATCGCCTCGCCGACGGTTTCGGGCTTGGTGTCGCATCGCATCTCGAAGTGGCCGCTGTAACGCGTGGCGCGGAACACGCCCGAGCTGCCGTAGGTCAGGCCTTTCTCGGCACGCAGAACTCTGTTGAGCCGTGCGTCGATGCCTGCGGAAAGCACCTGACTTGCGATCGATCCGGCAAAGCGG
>JBBQKP010000113.1:0-10593 GCA_038326995.1 Tepidisphaerales bacterium | reverse complement strand
GGGGCGGGTGAATCTGATACACTCAAAAGCTATGCGAGAGTTGACGTTCGGATTGATCGGCGGGACGGGACTGGGCGATGCCATCGCGGCCGAGTGGGGCGCGGGGGCTGGTGGTAGCGCCACCGCGCGGCGTCATGAAGTCGATACGCCTTTCGGGTCGCCTTCGGGTGCGATTGTCGAGCTGCAGCTCGGCCGCGTGCGGGTGCTGTTTCTCGCGCGGCACGGGGCGGGGCACGTCATTCCGCCGTCGCAGATTCCATTTCGTGCGAACATCTTCGCGCTGAAAAAGCTCGGCTGCACGCACATTTTGGCGAGCGGTGCGGTGGGAAGTTTGCGTGAGGAATTCGCGCCCAAAGACCTTGTGGTGTGTGATCAGGTGATTGACAAAACCACGCGGCGGGTCGGCACGTTTTACGACCGCGCGGCCGTGCATGTCGAATTCGCAGAGCCGTTCTGCCCGATCTTGCGAAGGCTTCTGCTGAGCGCGGCGAGTTCGCTCACGCCCGACGATGTGGCGCAGGCGGAGCTTGGTTTGCCGACGCCGCCGATGGTGGGCAAATCGAAGGTGCACGACGGCGGGTGCTATGTGACGATGGAAGGCCCGGCGTTTGGCACGCGGGCGGAGTCGCTCATGCACCGCATCTGGGGCGGCGACCTGATTGGAATGACGGCGATGCCCGAGGCGAAACTCGCACGCGAGGCGGAAATTCCGTACGCGCTGCTGGCGATGGTGACGGACTATGATGCATGGAGGCCCAGGCCCGTGCCGACGCCTCCGGCCGGCGACGTCAAGCACGCGGCGGCTGATCCGACGCTCAAGGCGATCGAATCGATGCAGACGCAGGTCGTGCCCGATTCGCATTCGCTGCTGGCGGAGATTCGCGAGAATCTACATCAGGCGACGACGGCCGCGGTGACGCTGATTCGCACTGCGATGGAACAGGCCGATCAGCACGCGGATGCGCTGTGGAAATGCCCGGCGATTGATTCGCTGGAGAATGCGATCTGGTCGGACCGGTCGCGCATCGATCCGGTCGAGCGTGAACGATTGAGCGTGCTGTGGGGCAAGTATCTGGTGAATAAGTAATCGGGGGGCGAGTAATTGGGGAACAAGTAGTAGGGCTAATGAGGATCGCTTTCTTACGACGAGAATCACACATGACCACGACTCGAAACACGATGGCATCGATGGTGATATGGAAGGCGTGTGAGGCGGTCTATATTACAATGTTCGCGACAGTGTTTACGACCGTACTTTCGACGATGTGCGTAACAGTGGTTCACGCTCAGGTGGAGCAGCAGGAAGTATTGGCAGGCGAAGATGCCCAGCCCACGTCGAGCCTGCAGGGCGTGTTCGTTCGCGACTCGACTGCGGTGGCGGACAAGCTCGCGCTGGCGAAGCGGATGGGGTCATTGCGTGAGTGGACGACGGCCGCGGATGTGTATCAGGAAGTGATTGATTCGGCATCGGACAGGCTTGTGCCGGTGGAGTTCGACGAAGGCGGCAGGCCGGTGCGATATGCGGCGCTGGGGCTTGCGGTGCAGTCGATGATCGCGGCCTGGCCGGCAGAGGGTGTGGAGGTGTATCGCGATCGCTTCGAGCAGTCGGCCGCGAGTTTGCTAAGCGATGCGGGCGATGATTCGGAATTGCTGCAGAAGATCGCGAATCGCTTCGCGCAGACGCGTTCGGCACAACAGGCGCGGCAGAAGCTTGTGATGATCGCGTTTGGTCGGGGTGATCTGGCGACGGTGTTGCGATTTGCGAAGCGTGAATTGGAGCTGCGAAGCGATGTTGAAGAGGGCGAGAGGGTTGAGTTACTGGTGGCGGGGGCGCTGGCGTCGCGTCTGGCGCGGCAAAGCGAATTGGGTGAACGTTTTGCGGAGGAACTTCGCAAGCAATATCCGGCGACGAAGCTCGTGCTGGGCGGCGTTGAACGTGTGGCGGCGGATTTTGTTCGCGACGAATTGACGAGGTCGATGCCCGCGCAGGTTGATGCCGCCAAGGCAATGGGCCCGGACAACTGGCGCGAGCCGTTGGGCGGTAACGCGCGGACGGGCCTGGCGTCGGACGGCGAGCTGTCTGCGCGCTCACCGCGTGCGTTCGCCAATCTCTTCACATTCAACACCGCAAGGCAGATGACGCCGGGCATCAGTGACATTCAGATGCAGGAGATTCAGCCAGAATTCGAGGGCGAAGAACAGCAGGGGCTCTTCAACGGATCGCTGCCCGCGATCGACGGCGACGAGCTGTATTACGCCGACAATTACGGCATCTACGGACTGAGCCTGAGCTCGGGCGTTGCACTGCCGGGCTGGATGACGGGCGATGGAAAATCGCCGGTGAATTCGGTTCAGGCGGCGAGCACCGTTAGAGGCGTTGTCGCGGCACCGACGCTGACCGACTCGAAGGTGCTGGTTGTGCTCGGCCAGAGCGACGCGATGCTGGAACGCTTCTCCGATTTGCCGGGCAACGGAGCGCAGCTGATTGTGGTCAACCGTGCGACGGGACAGAAGGCGTGGATCATGCGGGCGCGGGATCTTGAAGTTTCCGGCCCCGATGTGAACGTAAAGAACGCGCAGTTTGTCGGGTCGGTTCTGGTCGAAGACAAGACGGTTTTTGTTGTCGCGCGTTCGCGTCGGCTCGGTCAGCTCGATGACTGCTATCTGGTCGCGCTTGAACTCGACACGGGCAAGCTGAAGTGGGTTCGGCATATCGCTTCGGGCACGGCGTCGATGATGGGGGATCGATTTGGTCAGGCTGCGCCTTTGCCTTTCGTCGCGTATCCGAGTTCGTCGAATGGAAGCGTTTTTGTTTTGTCAGACATGGGCGCGATGACGTCGATCAGTTCATCGGACGGGAGCATTAATTGGCTGAGTATTTATCCGCGTCCATTGCCGGAGGTCGATGAGGGCATGCGAAGGTTTGACGCCTCAGTGACGCCCGCAGTTGCAGCCGGTTTCGAAGCGGGCGGCGTGATGGTGGTGGATGACAAGCTGGTGACATTGCCGGTCGATTCAGATTCGATCTTCATCCACTCCGCGGCCGACGGTCGGATGATCGCGCGGATTCCCGTTGCCGCGTTCGGCAATGCGCGCTGTGTCGTGGGCGGTGTGAACGGCAAGTTGATTTTGACCAGCATCAACACGGTGTGGTCGGTTGATATTCAGAAGCTGATTGATAATCCAAAGACACCCGCGGCGGCGGTGGAATGGAGCAAGCCGCTGGTCTGGCCGGGCGGCGGCGGAGATGCGAACGACAGGACGATCGTGGGCCGCGCGGCGTTGACGGCGGGAAACATTTACGTCTCCACCACACGTCACCTGCTTCAACTTGCGACGTCGGACGGCCGCGTCGTCGCGCGATATCCGCGCACGGGCGAATGGAGCGAGAGCGAAGTGCCGGGCAACATCATCGTCACGCCCGATGCGGTCGTGGTCGCATCGAGTGACAGAGTGAGTGTGTATGCGGATCCGAAAGTGATTCGTCAGAAGCTGCTGGCGCAGGTGCAGGCCGCGCCCGGACAGATCGCACCGCGTCTGCGATTTGCGCAGGTGATGTATCTCGCGGGCGATTTGCAGGAGGCTTTGATCTGGCTCGATCAGGCCGTGGAGATGGGGAAAAAATCCGGTGCGGCGGAATTGTCGAAAGTGTACGAAGCGGCGATGTCGCTCGCGCTGCGTGCTGCGGATTCGGCAAAGCCAGCACAGGGAGCACCGAACAAGGCTTCGCAAGAGAGTGCACAGGCATCGGCCCAGCAGCTGATGATTCGAGCCGAGCGCGCCGCGACGACTACGCCGCAAAAAGCGCGGCTGATTTTTGAGCAGGCAGCTCTTGCCGCCGCGGTCGGAAACCGAAATGACGCCGCGATATTGCTGCAGAAAATTCTGGACGACAAGGCGCTTCGATCGCAGGCGGTGAGCACGGGTAATCAGAAAGTCGTCGCCGCCAGTAGTGTCGCTGCGCAGAGGCTTCGCGACATCATTGAGGCCGATCGGAAAGTCGTCGAGCCGATCATCGCCGCGGCGGAGCTTCGACTGAATGAGGCGTTTGCCGCTTCGGATTTGGACGCGATAATCGAAGTCGCCGAGCGTTACCCGACCGTGCCGCAGGCGATGAAGGCCCTATCACTGGCCGCGGGAATTGCTCAGGAGAAAGGCGATTTTTCCTCCGCGCGGTCGCTCGTCAGGCGATCGATCGCGCTGGTTCGTTCTGATACACAGCGTGCGCCGCTCATCGAGCAATTAATGCGACTCGAAGCGCAGCCTTCATCGCCCGGCAGTGCTGTGAACAGCGATGTCATTGTTGCAAGGCTCGCACAACTCCGGCGGATCGTTGGCGTCGTTCCGCTGAGCTCAGCGATCGCGCTCGCACAGGGTATTTCAATCAGCAGCACCGACCCGATCGAGGCCGCGAAAGTTCTGGCTCAGATTCAATTGGGCAGGCAGTCAACTTCACACAATTTGCCCGAACTCGGCTCGCCCCAGGGTCCGCCGTTGTTGACGCAGAATGTCGGCACGGGCGTTGCAAATGTTCGCACACTTTTGGTTCCGGAAATCGGATTCTCAAGGCCCGACCGCGTTGTGGGCGTCGCAACATCGGGTCAATTGCTGGTGATGGATGCGAGCCTTTCGGAGCCGATGTTGAAACTCGTCATCGCGTCGGCGACGGACGATGCTCGTATTTTCTGGCAGGGCGATGACTTGTTTGTCGTGAACAGAAAAACGGTCGCGTGCGTGGACACGGCCGGCAAGAAACTGCGCTGGCAGGCATCCGTCTCATCGTTGACGCAGGGCGGCGAGGAATTTTCGTCGATCGAGATTCGTCCTGTTTCGGGTGAGGGGGATGCGTTGGCGGGAGAGGTTTCGCGTCGGCGCATTGCGACGCCGATCCCGATCAATCGCGGCAGAATCAGGCGCGGGCTGATCATTCAGAATCGGGGCCGGTTTATTCAACAGATGCCCGCGGCGCAGATTGCGATCGCACCCGCACCAGCGAATCGAGAAGAACTGGTGTCGCACGTCAAAATGAATGGCGGCCGATTAATAATCGCAACCAACCAAGGTCAGTTGGTTTGTTTGTCGCAGATGGATGGAAAGATCAATTGGACAACGCGCGTGTCTGATCGATCGCCGAAATTCATGGAGATCGGAACGGATGTGGGTGCGATCGCGTTTGATCGCGAAGGCTCGGGCGGCTTCGTGACGATCGATCTGCACAACGGCCGAACGCTGTGGGATTACGCGGTCCCGGGCTCCCAGGCCAACGGGCTCGACATTCGGCAAATGGCAATACAAGGCATGGGACAGGGCGGGGCTCCGGACGGCACGAATGGGTTGACGGGAATTCTTTCGATCGCGATGACGAGCGACGATTCCGTCGTCTGGACCGAGCCGGGCCAGCTCGCACTTCGGCGAGTCACCGCGTCTGGCGATATGCCGAGTTTTCGGTTCGGCGACCCGGGCATTATGCCAATGACCGATGCCGCCGGGAGAATTGTGCCCGGGCTTGCGGTGTATCGAGACCGCGCGCTGGTTCTGGTAAATCCTCAGCAACCTTCACAGCGCGTCCGCGCGATTTCACTTGATGATGGCAATGTCGTGCGAGTGAATGACGCCGAGCGAGGCAGGCCCGTGGAGGTCGAATACGGCACGCGCGGCGGGGAGGGAAATACCAGCATGCGCGTCGACGGCGATCGTCTGTATCTGTGGAACCAGCGGCGAGTCATCTCGTTCAGTCTTGCCGATCCGCTCGCCACGCCGTGGGAGCGAATCGACGATCGCGGCGAAACCGTCGTCGCCGACGTGCTGTTTGCGAAAGACGCCGTCGTCGTGATGGCCAGTCGGACTGCGCCCATCGGAGGCCCGGCAACAGAAAATCAGCTGATTGGCGGAACGCTGAGTGTCGAGCTTTATAGTCGGCAACGGCCTCGCGAGAACGTCGAGTCGGGCGTGGCGATGGATTTTCGCGAGATCAACCTGGCGGGAGAAATTCGGATGAATCAATGGCAGGCACTCAGCGGCGGGATCGTGGTTTGTTCCAACGCGCGGACGCTTTACCGAATCTCCACACGCGATTAGGACCGGGCATTGATGAACGCAGATGATCAACTGAACAACGCCAACGGGGGTGAGATCCAATCGACTGGCGAATTGACTGGCGAATTGACTGGCGATTTTACTGGCGAATTGACTGGCGATTTGATGTTGCGTGCACTCGAGCTCGCTCGTGCCGCGACGGTGCTCAATGAAGTGCCCGTCGGCTGCGTCATTTTTGATCTATCAAAAAAGCGAATCATCGGGGCCGGCCATAATCGGCGGATCATCGACCGCGACCCGACAGCACATGCCGAGATCGTCGCGATGCGTCAGGCGGCGATTTTTCGGGGCGACTGGCGATTGAGCGACTGCGTGCTCTGCGTCACGCTCGAGCCATGCATCATGTGTGCCGGGGCGATCATCAACGCGCGAATTCCGCGGCTGATTTTCGGCGCGCTAGACGCCAAAGGCGGCGCGGTCGAAAGTGTTTTTCAACTGTGCAGCGACCCAAGGCTGAATCACCGCGTCGAAGTCGTCGGCGGGGTGATGGCTCTGGAGTGCGGCGAGGTGTTGACCTCTTTTTTTCGGACGCAGCGCGATCTTGGCAAGAAGTAATTAAGTCGACAGGAACGCCGCCAGAAGGTCGATCGCCGCAGCGAGATCGTTCTTGTGAACGCATTCGGTCACGGTGTGGATGTAGCGGGTCGGAACAGCGAGTGTGATGGTGCGGATGCCGTCGCGCGATCGCTGCATGGCTCCTGCGTCGGTTCCTCCTTTGGGCAGGACGGAGAGCTGATAAGGAATCGCCTTGCTGTTTGCGACGCCAACGAATTGATCGACCAGCGATCGGTCGGAGATGGAAGAGCCGTCCATGATCTTGATGGCGACGCCCTTGCCGTGCTGTGTGACGCGTTCTTCTTCAGGAATTCCCGGCGTGTCGCAGCACAGTGTTGTGTCGAGCGCGATCGCAATGTCGGGACGAACACTGTGTGCGGCCGGGCCGGCTCCGCGCAGGCCGACTTCCTCCTGAACGGTGAACGCGACGATCACTTCGTATTTGAGCGTTCGGGCAACGCGCGCGATGGCTTCGAGCACGACAAACCCTGCGACGCGGTTATCAAGACACTTGCCGGTGACGACATCGCCGATCTCGGCAAAATCCTGAACGAGTGTGACGGGATCGCCGATCTTGACCTTGGATTTGACGATATCAGGCGACACGCAAAGGTCGACGAAGAAATCGCCGATTTCAGGGATTTTTTTCTTCTCTTCCTCCTTGGCGATGTGGATGGGCCGACCAATCGGATTCAACAGGCCTAGCAGATCTTCACCCGCAGAGCTTTGAACTTTCACGCGTCGTGCGAAAAGATTTCGCGTGTCAAACCCGCCCGCGTTGTTGATACGGAGATAGCCTTTATCGTCGATGTGCTTGACGTAGAAGCCGATCTCGTCGATGTGACAGGCTATAAGAACACGGGGCAATTTCTTGCCCTTAGGCTTCTTCGTGCAGATGAGGTTTCCCATCGCGTCGACGGTGAGTTTGTCGAAGTGCTTCTTCGCGGCTCGTTCGAGAAGCTCGCGGACGCGTTCCTCTCGGCCCGGGATGCCTGGGGTTTCACTGAGCTGTTTGAGAAGTTCAAGGTTCATTCAAATTCTCCGAAGTGGTGGGAATAGCTGTTGGTCGGGAACGTTGTGGACATGAGTGTAATCTCTCCGCAAAATCACTCAACTGTTAACCGCAAAAGGCATAAGAGTTGCCCCGGGCGAATCGTTTGTCATAATAAGTTATCGTCGCTATCTGATTCAGACGGCGAAGCCTATCAATAGTTTTTATCCAGCAGAGGAGCACCGCATGGGAATTCGAGAAACACTTAACGACAAGCCTCAGATCGCCACCGGAATCGCGGGTGGAATCATCGCCATCGCTTTCATTTTCATCCTCTGGCAGATTTTCGGAGGCAGCTCCAACTCGGTCGGCACCGTGGCCACAGAGGCGTGGTACACCACGGATGACGGCAAAACAATGATCCCCGGACCCATTGACGGCATCTCACCCATCAAGCTCGATGGAAAGGACGCTCACCGTCTGTACGTCTTCACGTGCGACGATGGAGAGACCAAGATCATCACCCACCTCGAGCGATTCACACCCGAGGCGCGAAAGAAGCTCGAAGACATCACCAAGAAAATGGTCGAGTCTCCTACTTCCGGGGAGGGTGGCCCGCCTCCTGATATCGCCATGCGCGAAATGCTCATGGGCACCGGTAAAGAAATTAAGAAAGCCAACGATCCCTCCGCCAAATGGATCTCGGCGATGAACCCGGCCGCCTACTCAATCAACTCGCCGAAATGTCCCGATGGACAATCATCCGACAACCTGCGCCCCTGGCTGCCAATGGATGAGTGAACACGAAATGTCATCAATTCACTCAAACAGTTTTTTCATTGTCGAGAAATCACTGTCGTCTTTCCTGATTTCGTGCAGTCGCCAGTTTTCATTACTAAATACCAATGCAAGGCGTCACCACAGCTCTCGTCGCAGCGATCATCGTCGGGCTTATGTTCCCGAATTTCGTCAAGAACCGCTCACAGTTTTACGGCGCTTTCGGTGCGGTGCTGGTGATCATTCTTCTTGACGGCCTGGGTCAGATGGTGCAGGGCGACGGAAGGGGCGGCCTGCGTGTGGCAGTCTACGGAATCAACTCCCTCTTACAGATCTCCGGACTTGTCCTGATCGCTTCCAGCGTGAGCGGCAGGACACTTGCCGAGCTGCGAAACGATGCGGTCGGTGCCGCGCGTGGTATACGCGATCAAGACGATGACGAACCCATCGTTAGATCGCGGCGGCCGATCGATGAACCGATCAGGGAAGCCATGAGAGAACCGATCAGGCGTCAAGCGGACGAACCTCCGGTCCCTATCGTTCTTGACCCGACCAACGCGCCTGAAGTGCCCCGAAAGCCCGGCGATAACAAAGGGCCGTTGCCGTTCGAGTAGGCCGTTCGAGTAGGCCGTTCGAGTAAAATGCTCCGTTCGAATAACGTGCATTCTTCGATGAATCAGACCTACCGTCTGCCCTTTTTATTGCGGTCCTTCTTCTCCTGCCAGCCGCCTTTTTTCAGCTTCAGCGTCGGGCCGCCTTGTTGACCCAGGCCCGCCATCTGACCGCTCGCCATTGCCTTCATCATCTTCATCTTGCTCAGCATCCCGCCGCCCGACACGAGCTTCATCATGTCCTTCATCGTGTCGAACTGTTTCAGAAACTGCCCGATCTCGGGCGGCTGCACCCCGCTGCCTCCGCTGATCCTTCGTCGGTGCGAATGGCTTATCACATCCGGCTTCTTCCGCTCGCCTGGCGTCATCGAGTCGAACATCGCCTGCATCCGCTTCATCGAACCTTCCACCGCATCGCCAGCCATGTTCGCGTTCTTCGCCATCTCGCTCATGCCCGGAATCATGCCCAGCACCTTCCCCATCGGCCCGAGTTTCTTGATCTGATTCATCTGGCTCATGAAATCGCTCAGCGTGAAAATGCCCTTACGCATTTTCTCTTCGAGCTTATCCGTCTCCTCCTGATCGAACTTCGTCATCGCCTCATTGACAAGCCCGACGATGTCGCCCATGCCAAGGATTCGCTGGGCCATGCCTTCGGGTCGAAACTCTTCGAGCCGATCCAGCTTCTCGCCGATGCCGAGAAACTTAACGGGCTTGCCCGTGATGACTTTGGCGCTCAGCAATGCGCCGCCGCGCGTGTCGGAGTCGAGCTTGGTGAGGATGAGCCCGTCGAGTTCGAGCTGCTCATTAAACCGTCGCGCGGTTTCAACTGCGTCCTGCCCCGTCATCGAGTCGAGCACGAGAAAAATCTGATGCGGGTTGAGCTGCGTGTTGATGTCGCGCAGTTCGCCCATCAGTTCATCGTCGATCGAAAGTCGGCCGGCCGTGTCGAGAATCACGATGTCGCGATTCAGCTCACGCGCCTTTGCGATGCCCGCACGACACACCGCGACGGCCGCATGCTTCGAGACCTTCCCGTGCTCGCCGATGCGTGAATCGTCCGCATACACCGGCACGCCGACCTGCTCGCCCACCACGCGAAGCTGCTGCACCGCCGCGGGTCTTTGCAAATCCGCCGCGACGAGCATCGGATGCTGCCCCTTGCTCTTGAGCATCATCGCCAGCTTGCCGCACGTCGTCGTCTTTCCCGATCCCTGCAGCCCGCACATCATCACCACCGTCGGCCCGGGCTTCACCGTGTAAATCGCCGTATCCACCGGGCCCATCAGCTTCACCAGTTCGTCATAACAAATCTTCACCATCAACTCGCCCGGCTTGAGCGAGCGAATGACATCCTCGCCCAGCGCTTTCTCGGTGACGTTTTTGATGAACGAATCGACGACCTTGAGATTGACATCCGCCTCGAGCAGTGCGACGCGAACCTCGCGAACGGCCTCGCGTACGTTCTCTTCGCTGATCTTTCCCTTGCCCGCGAGATTGCGGAACGTGCCCGTGAGTTTTTCGGTGAGTGCGGTGAACATGAACCCGGCGATCATACCCGAC
>JBBQKP010000112.1:0-10845 GCA_038326995.1 Tepidisphaerales bacterium | reverse complement strand
GCCGTAAGCTTCCCGCCTTGCAGCTCCACGTCGCCGCCTTCGAAGGACAGTGTGGATGCCGACGCCACCGTCGCACCTGTACCGACCCTGACTCCAAGAGAGTTCAACCGCAGCACGTCGGCGTTGATCGTCACGTTCGCCAGCGTCGGCCTGGTCGAGCCGGTCACCGAGAAAACACCCTTGCCAGAAATCGGCGTCGCATCCGCACCTTGACCGATCGCAAACACACTGCCGTTCGATGACACGTTGACCGTGCCGTTCAATGGCCTGCTTCCAGAGATCGGCCGATCGACGACGAATCTTCCGCCGCCGGCGATGTTCAAAGTCGCCAGGGGCTTCTGGGAAAATTCAACCACACCCGCCCCAACGGAGTCTTGAAACCGGACTACTCCCCTGCTGAAATGATTGATCGTGCCGTTGTTGACGAAAAAACCTTCGTCGATGTCGGCGTTGCTGCTGGAGCGAAACGTCAGGCCGGTGGTCGGGCTGAAATTCGTCGTGCCGTTGTTGATGAACCGTGTGGAGGAATTAATTGAGAAGATAGTCGCCGACGCGATGAAAGAGAGGTTCCCGGTCTCGCCGTTGATGAAACTTCCCCCGGCCGCGGGAGCAGGCGAGCTTTGGGCAAAGACGTTGCCGAGATTCGCCGCATTTACAGATAGCGTGCCGGTATTGCGAACGCTCGCTCCGAGCGTCGGGCGAATCAAACCCGTCCACGTCCCGCCCGCGAAATCGACGGTCGTACCGTTGCCAATGGCGACGAGAATTCCGTCTGTTTGAATGTCGAAGCCAATGGACACAACCACGGATGTGCTGTCCGTCCGTGGATTGGTGCCGTTTAGAACCAGTGGCGCGCCTAAAGCATGGGTCGCAGTCAGCACCGCCAATGCCGCCGTTACCACAGCGTTCTTGCATGCTTTGAAATTTTTACCTGATTTCGCCTGAGGATTGTTCATCGGTCATGCACTCGTAACGTGTGTCCCCTGACGAAACTCCGCGAGGGGGTTATACCACAGAATCAACCTGCTTGCAGACAATAAACGGCACACCTGTTCCCGCCGTCCCGAAGCGGCGGATCATGCGTCGTTCGACTCGACAAACAAACGCAAATCGTGCAAGATACTCTGCTCGGCCTTCTGGCGGAATTGGCAGACGCGGCGGACTCAAAATCCGCTTCCCTTAAAAGAGTGTGGGTTCGAGTCCCACGTAGGCCACTGAGTTTTGCCTGTTTTTTTCGACAATTCCGTCGCGTAAAATCCCGCGTTCCAAAACGCAGCATCACGCGTGGGCGCTCCGTCCGCCGGGCACTGCGACGGGCGACTTGGGCAATGGTTCGTTACGCACTTCCTTTGAAAGATCGCCCGTCATCGTCTGATTTGCCTGTCGCAATTCGTAGATGATCCACAGGCAAAAGAGGAGGAATACGCATCCCGCCGTCGCCAGGGCAACGTCCATGCGGTTGTCGGTCGAGCCTTGTTCGAGAATGCTGTCGGCACTGGGCGGCTTTGGGACTGCGAGCCTAAGAAGCTGCGCGCTATCCTCTTTAACTCTGGCGGCGATCTTCTGGTTTTCGTCGCCCAGTCGCATGAGGTCATCATTGAGAGATTCGACCTGCTGCCCGGCCTCACTTGCGCGCTGGTATGCGCGGTCGGCGTCCTCGAACGCCACGCGTGTAGCGAGCAGTATCTTCTCCGCGTCGCTCTGATTCTGTCGTGCAACTTCGACACGCGTTCGCGTAAGTTCAAGCATTTCTGCAGACCGTCGACGACGTTCCTGACTCTGGGCGATCTGCCTGTCCAGTGCCTGAAGATCGTCCTTTCGCTTGCTGATGGACTCGTCGATTTCATTCACGCGGTCCTGCGCGAGTGCGATTTGTTTCGAATTGTCGGTGGTGCTTTTCTGCGTTTCTGCCGCAGCGATTTCACTGAGGGTTTGCCTTGCTTTTGCGACCTCACCCAGACGCGCGGTCAGCTTGTTCATCGCCTCCTTTTGCTCTGGAGGCAGCGTGTCGATGGAGGGCTGGCGCGAAACGAAATCGCTCTGCATCTGCACGAAGAGCTTTTCGCTTTCCGCGCGGTCTCCCCTCATCTGATTCTGCGTGTCGACGATGAGCGATTGCAGGCGTTCTGCGACGCGGATCGTGGCGGGATCGCCGAGCGTTTCGCGTCTGGCCGCGACCATGCTCTGCAGGACAGACACATCCGCACGAAGCCGTCTGACGTCGTCGTCGATTTGTAATGCGACTGCGGCGTTGAGCTGCTTTTCGATCATCTGCAATTGCCCGGTCCAGTCGACCAACTGCGGGTCTCGTTCGAGCGTGTTACGCCGCTGCTGTGTTGTGAGTTCGTCGAGCTGTCGTTTCAGTTCGCCGAGCCTTGTCAGTTGCTGCTCCTGACGACGCAGCATGGTGTCGGTCATCGAGCGGACCTGATTCAATAGGGCTTGTCCCTGGCTGATGTAGCTCATCACGTCCGGGCGGTCGAGCAGGCGAGTTCGGGCCTCTTCGACGTCTGTTTCGAACCCTTTTAGTGCTTCGTCGAGCTCTTGCCGTGCTGTATTAACTGGCGTTGCCGAGGGACTTGCTGATCCGAGTCGCTCGATGCGCGCGAGCTGCGCGTCACGTTCGGCCAGGAGCTGCGACAGTATGGGATCTGCGCCGGAGGTCGGACTTGAGTCGGCGGGGCTTTCGAGGAGCGGCGGAAGTTCAAAAAGCGGATGGATTGATGCGGTAGGCCTGGAGGTTGCGTCGCTCGCGGTGTTGGTGCCGCTGGACGATGGGGAACCACTCGAAGGCGCAAGTTCGCCCGAGGGAAGCAGGGCGTCTTCGAGGGTCTGGAGTTCGGAAGAATTCGTTGGCGACGTTTCGCCCGAAGCTGTTTTGGGTATCGGGTCTACTCGTAAAGGGCCGCCATCCGAAGTGGCGCCCGACGTTGCTCCCGCGGGGTCGAGTTCATCCTGTAAGCGTTTAAGGTCCGCCTCGGCGGCGAGTCGATCGCGGCTTATTTCGTCGGCCTTCTGCTGGGCGAGAGTGATCTTCTCGCGCAGCGCGTCGAGTTCCCTCAGCGACACGCGCGACTCAGCGACCTGCCGAAGTTCGTCGCGTTGCTTTCGCATCGCATCCATGTCTTTCGTCAACGATGCGACCTGACGCTGCGATTTGGAGATGCGATCTTCCAGCGTCGTATAGCTGGAAGATCGGCCGTCGTTGAGCTTCTTTACTGCGTTGACCAGAGCAAGCAGTCGATCTCGGTCGGACTGTTTCTCATCGGCGTCGGAGACGAGCGTGAATCGAAGCACTCCCGGAGAGCCGCCCGGTGAAGCGGTGTCGAACGTCGCACTCTGAAGAATGGTCGTGAGCCTTGCGTCGTCGTCGAGTTTTCCGGTGTTGGAGAGGAACCCGAGCCCGGCGGGGTTGGTGCGAGCGTCGGCGGGGAAGAATTCCTCCGACATCTTGCGAAGTGCGGTGTATTCCTGATTGATCTGAGTCTTGATGTCGCGTTGCAGGTTACGTCGATCGTTCTCAGACATTTTGTCCATGCCCACAAACTCGAGCGACGCGCGGAGGGTCACCGGAACCTGGTTCATCTTGAAAGCAAGATACCCCGAACCCGCCGTCGCCAAGGCCATGCCAAGAAGCAGCAGCGGGATTCGCGACATGTGCTTTTTGCGACGCGCCTGAAGGGCACTCTCTGCCGTTCTAGGGTCTGAGGAGGAACTGAGATCGCTCACCATCTCCGTACCGAGCTTGCCAATATTCTGCCCGCGGACTCTCACGACGCGATCGGCAGGCGATTCGACCAGAACTGCGTCAGCACTGAGGGCGTCACCGGGGATTGTTTCACCGGTCGCAGAGGAAGTCGTGCCATCTACAACACCAGACTGAAAGGGCAAATCGATTAAGCCGCCCACTCCGACGCTTCTACTTGTGCCCGAAGCATCGCCGATTTCAGATGTCAGATTGAAATCCAGTTCGACTCTGGGCGCGACGCGTAAGACTTCCTGAATTCCTCTGGGCGGGGATTGGCTGAACGGGTCGGCCGGGGCGTCGGCGAAAACAGAAGGCTGTGCAGGCTCGGTCGGCGAGGTCACCTCGATCGGCACGCTTCCCAGCGCGGGCGCGGCCTTGGCTCGAGAGCGGCTCCTCCATACCGGCGGTGGAGGCATGATGTCGGGCGCGGGCAACGCGCCCACGCCGCCCGGCGGATTGAACTTGCAATCACTCTTGCTATCACTCTTGCTCTCACTCTTGCTCTCAGTCACCGACTTGCGGACGGGCTCTTGCCGATCCGTCCGTCCGAAAGGTTTGCCGGGCGTGGTGTCTTCGCGTCGGGAGAATCCTTCGACAAAATTTGCATCGACGACTGAGTCGACACTTCGATCATCACTGAGGTCAATTCTGACGTCGACACTTTGACCGACACTTTGACTGCTACTTTGACTGGCACTTTGACTGGCATTGACACCGTCCTGGACTTCGGCTTTTACTGAAGATCGCAAGTCGTCATTGATTTCGAACACGGAAATATTGGTCACCGCTGTGGCTGATGTCGACGACGTGATCGCAGTCGAAACAAGAAGCGATTCGGCGGGCGGAAGAATGGGCGTATCGGATAGTGATACGGGTTCGGCTACGACCTTGCGACGACGCTTGCGACGGGCGCTGGGCTTGTCGGTGAGTTGATCAGGGCTGTCTTTGGGCGACTGTCCGGGCGACTGTCCGGGCTGGCCTGAAGATGCAGACGCGGAGCCGGCGATCGAACTGGACGGCGGAAGAACCTGACCGGCAGGGTCGGAAAGCATGCCGGGCGCAATGGGCACATGGGCGGCGAGTTCGTAATCATCGGATTCATCGCCCGACACCCAGCCGAGGCCCGAGAGATTAAAGAACGAAGTCGATCCGCCGCCCGGAATCATTGTCTGGCCGGGCTTAGTGATTGCATCGCCAGATTTCGACGAACCCAGGAGCGCATCGAGATCGAGTTTAAAATCGTCTTCGTCGGGGGAAAGTGTCGAGACGTCCATCGCCAGTACGACGCCGTTTTCTGAGACCGGAATCAGCAGCGGGGCGCGTCGGGTGGGCGCGGCGGAGGAGGCAAGGGAAACGGGCCGAGAGTCCGTCGGCGGCGACTCGACTTCGATCGTCGGGTTTTGGGCTGAAGCAATCAACGCATCTACAGGACCAAACCGCGGGTCGAATGACTGATCGAATGACTGATCGAATGACTGATCGAATGACTGGTCTGGAGAATGGGTGTTCGATTGGTCGCGATCGGCCGGTCGATCAGGCCTACTGCGCAACTCTGGAACCGCCGTGTAGCCGACGCCGATTTCGACGTCCACACCGTCGGCCGGGGAGTTTTCAGTTACTGAAGTCTCCACATTTTGCGACTCGCCCGCTTCGACTGTTTGCGGTGATGAATCCGAAGTGACGGGCGAGACGACCGGCGCAGTTACGATTCGCGCAGTTACGATTTGCGCTGTAGCCGGTTGCACCAAGGCCACCGCACGCATCGGCTCGGTCAGTTCGTCGAGCTTCTCCTGCGTTTGCAACTCGTGGTGTACGGCAATCAGCGGCTTCGCAAACGAATCGACGACCGGGGCTGCTATCGATGCGGCTAGGGCGGGTTCGAGGACATCAGAAGGCTGGGCTAAGCTGATCGACGTTTTTGCGCCCTCGCTTGATTGAGCGAGCTTGTCCTTGGCTCGCGCGATGACTGCTTCGATATTTGCTTCAGATGCCGCATCATTCACCTGATCAGGGCTCGTCGGATTCGCAGTCAGGTCAACGGAGAAATGGTTCGACACATCGGCGGAGAAGTCGAGCGGCGCGACCTTCGTATCGAGCGTAAAGTCAAACACACCAGTACCCGCAACGACGGAATCGATCGAACCAGTATCGAGCACACCAGTATCGAGCAATGAGATGGAGTCGCTCGGAGATGTCGTTGCGATCAAATCGTGTGAATCAGCGGCGGAGATAAGGACGGATCCAAAGTCGGATGATTGCGCTTGCGTTGGTGTTTTCTCGGCGTGAATCTGTTCCGACTCATCTTCGGTTGATTCAATGTAGATCGCCGCGCCAGAAGAAGGGGAAATGAAACGAGATGCGTGATCGTCTGAGACGATACCGGCCGACGGCGGTTGTATTGCCTCGACGGCGATGACGTCATCTCCCACCTCGTCGACAATCACCTGGTCGACAATCACCTGGTCGACAATCACCTGATCGACAATCACCTGATCGACAATCACCTGGTCGACAATCACCTCGTTCACAATTATTGAGTCAGGTGATCTGTCTGCAACCTGAATTGTTGCGTGTTCGGGTTCTACAAATGGATGGCGATCGATCACATCAGAAGCGGATTCGTGAGAGGTGTTTTCTTCGACAATCTTGTCGTCAAAGATGTTTTCGCTTTCGTGCGCCAATACAGGATCGGCGGCGATCTCACTTCGCAACGCTTGGAGTCGAACTCGCTCGGCCTGCAGTTCCGCATCACGCTCTTCATCAAGTTGTGCACTGCGAACTTCCTCGCGTTCGAGGTCGATCTCGACGGCTGAGGGACTGGCGGTAGGCGCTTCGTCGACTGCGATTAGCTCATCGATCGTCTCGGCTTCAGCATCTTCGACGACGACTGTCGCCAGAGGTTCGTCGGTAATTTCAGCGACGGCTTGGGCTTCAGTGTCGGCGGATGGTTCTTCAGTAATGACATCTTCGTCGTTGTTGTCACTCCCGCCGGCGATGATTTCGAAGTCACGTTCTGCGAAGGCCTCGGCCTCTTCTTTGAACGCGAGCGCTTCGTTGATCGACTTCAGGCGATTCATCGCCGAATCTTGCGCGGGCGTCTGATGAGAGCGGATCATCGCTTCGATCGCAGCGACGTCGGTGGGCCCGGTGAGACCTGTGGTGAGGTCTGATGATACGTTGGCGTCGGCGGGCTCTTCGGATTGCGGGTCCTCCCACAATTGGGTGAGGATCGGCCGCGCGGGTGAAAATTGCTCCGGGGCCTCATCTGCCGATGGTTCGAACGCCAGTTCCTGGGGCTCTTCAACGCTCTTGTCCGATTCGTGCAAGGGCGCTGCCGATTGATCGGCAACTATCGACTCGGGCGAAAATTCGGGCGAAAATTCGGGCGAAAATTCGGGCGACAATTCGGGCGACAATTCGATCGGGTCTTCGAGCGAAGGATCGGCCGGGCGCACATTAACAGAATCTGCCGCGACTCCATCCATCAGGTCGTCAGCCAGATCATCCGCGACCAGAGGCAAGGCGGAAGCGGCGGAGGAGAACGACGAACCCCGGCCTATGGGCAGGACGATGTCGTCGTGAATCTCGCCCTGAATCTCTTGTGAGATTTCGTCTGCAAACGGGTTGGGCGCGACGACTTCGACTATCACTTCATCAGGAGTACTGTGAGACGCATCGGCGTGTATCGGCTGATCGACTTCGATCGGTTCATCGTCGAGGTTGCCGCGAGGTATCCCGTCGACAGGCGATAGTTCAACAAGAGGCGAGACAACAGGCTGGAAAGCAACGATTGCGGGTTCGGGCGAGGTCTCAAGGTGAATCGGGCCGTCATCGTTAGTTGCGTCGTCACTGACTTTGTTAGTTGCGTCGTCACTGACTTTGTTAGTGGCTTGGTCGAGCAGAGGTTCGTGGAGCAAGGGCTTTTCGTTCTTGATCGAGATCGCAGCGGGCGCGGAAGATTCGCGGGCGAGATCCAGGTCGCGGATGTAGCGAAGATAGAACGGGCCGACGCGCAGATCGTCGCCGAAGTGCAGGGGAATCTGGTGGGCCTTTTCGCCGTTGACGAAGGTTCCGGTGCGTGAGCCGAGGTCTCGAAGGACGTGTTGGCCGTCGAGTTGGAAGACGACGGCATGGATGGCGGAGACGTCGTCGTGTTCGAGTCGCGGGCCGCAGATGGACCGGCGGCCGATGACGGCGGTGCGGCCGTCGATGGGGTAAGCCATCGACTGGCCCTGAATCATGAACGAAGCGGGCGAGGGCGGATTCGTCAGACTGGGAGTTGACGAGGGGGTTCCCGCGATCTCCGCCCGAAAAAGGAAGTTGCCGATGGCGATGCGGTCGCCCGAGCGAAGGACGTGCTCGGTGACGGCCTTGGTGTTGACCAGCGTGTGGGTTCGGCTACCCAGGTCACGGATATAAACACCGGCGGAATCGATGACCAAAAGCGCGTGCGTTCGGCTGACCTGGTCGCTCGACAGGCGAATGTGCGAGCCATCACGCGACCCGATGACGAGCACCTGTCGTTTGACCACCAAAGGCGGCTTACCGGCGTGCTGGCCGAGGGGATGAAGGGTGAGTTGAAGTTGTGTCTTTGGGGTGGATGCCACGTCGAAAGTCTCTCCGCATGAGTACAGTTGAACATTGTAGCAACTGAGAGGTGTATGGCGAAGGAAATTGACGCGCCCGCGACGGAAAAGTCCGATAATCCAAGTTTAGACTGGCGGCCTTTGGGTACGTTGCAAACAACTGCGCTCAGCGGAGATTCAAGTCCGTTGATCAACTCGGCCGAATAACCACCGGACCGGCGACGCTAATTTGAGAGACGGGCGACGACGCGGTTTATTGATTTCAACCCGTCGCCACGTGAAGCATGTTCAAAACAACCCGATTTCCGACCGAGTCTTATGGCGTATGGTTGTAATAACCATGTTTCCGATAAGCATTTCTTTGACAGTTAGTTGTGTCAATTTCAGTGTTCAGGCTTGTTCGTTTTGAACAGGCGATCAGGTGGGACGATTTTTGGGCTCATATTTGCTTATCGCTGATTTCAATTGGACTTAGCACGCGTCTGTCGAGATTGCGCGTCGTGGCACGCGTGGTGCTTATGTCGGATGTCAACTGTAATGCTGCGCAGATAGCCCGCGAAGAAGAATCGAAGAAGGTAGATGTCATGCACTTCAAACCCAAGCCCACGCTGCTCGTTATAGGTGTGGATTGGAGTGAGATGGCCGACAGCATAGACGGGGGCATAGACGGGGGCATAGACGGGGGCATAGAGGTGACGAAAGCCGCCTCAATGACCCGAGCCACAGACCTGATGCGGCTGATGAGCTTCGATGTGGTTGTGGTCGGCGAGGTCGTAAACGTCAGGCCGTTCGGATCCAACGAATCGTCCGCTCAAGCCAGTGGACTCGAGTTCGCAAAGCTGCTGAAAAAGCTCTGGCCCTGGCAGAAATGGGTGTACGCGGCCAGTCGAATCCTGCAGGTCGAAGAGATTCAGGCACGCTCGCTCGGTGCGACAGCAGTCCTGGAAGCTGGCGAAAACGAAACGAACGGCGAAACGAATAAGGATCTGGCAACGCAGTTGATCGCCATCGCCCATGCCGTGGCCACCAGGAAGTCAGAAGTAGGCGGCCGAGATTTAGGCGGCCGAGAAGTAGGCGGCCGAGAAGTAGGCGGCCGAGATTTAGGCGGTCGACAGGATCGCAAGCAGGTGATCCAAGACCAGAGGCAGCTAAGGCAAGGAGCCTGAAAACAATACAAGTCCCGCTTCACGGAAGGTTCGCGTCACACGGTTTGATTCAGAAGAATTGAGTCAAATCGCCTCGAAAGTGACCCGCAGAACCGGCCGAAAAGAATGAGTGGGAGACAAACGTTTCGGACCTCAGGCTGTGGTGGCCTGCGACTCTGAAGGACAAACCCGGGAGACCGAAAACCCGTGGTGATGGAGAACTAAACCCTCTACCCGAAAAGGGAGACTCATATGGACTCGTACGTATCCCGCGATGAAACCCGTCGCAAGCCCGGCCAACTGTTCGGCGTTTCTGACGAAGCCCGAATCCTCCGCGCCATCAGCGCCAAAGCCAATGCGATGCGTCGCATGAGCGGTGCCAAGTCCCAGAAGCGGACCTTCCGCTTCCAACAGGACCGCGCCAAGATCAACGTCGCCTAAACCACGACGTCTCACAACACATCCGTCGCTTCGACCCCAACCGGTCGCAGCGGCCTTCAAAATAGTGCAGTCAGCACAGGCAGTCAGCACAGGCAGTCCGTTTGAGAAGCCGGAACGTTTCCCCTTCTCTTTCAATCAACAGTCTTACCCATCGGAGAGTTTCACCTTAGCCGGCCGAAAGGCACATCTGGAGCACCATCATGACCACCCTCCCCACCTCCAAAATCGACATGAACTCCCGCTTCACCCAGTCCTCCTCCACGGACGGCAATGAAGGACAGACCCTGCACAACATGAATGTTCGCGCAAACGTGATGCGTCGTCGCGGCTTGTCGGCCGGTTCGGCTCGCGTCTCGAGCCCCCGCGTCCTTCGCCGCTCGAACGCCATCGTCGCCTGAATTAGGCGTCGTCGCATCATCATCTAGTCAGGCACTCGGCTCGACCGTGAGCGACACGTGGCCGCCCCGTAAGAAATTGGCCGCGTCTCAATAGTCAGTCGCCTGCCCCGGCACGTCCGGGGCAGTGCTATTTAACATTCGCACTTCGACGAATCGCAACATTTCAGTCTCGAGTAATAGTTCAGCCGAATGCAGACGCAATTAATTGAGCCATGCACGTGAGTAAGCGGTTTCTGCGATTCGCTGCGAAGAGTTCAAAATGCGGATGCGCTTCTGGCCCGTGCGGCAGGACAATGCGATTTTTCACGAGTGGAAGATTCTTTACAGAAATTCAGTAGGAAGATGTCCTGCCGGACGGGCCAGAAATACGTCCGGAAGGCCACGTTTACGAGTCATGATGTGCGTTGGATGACTTTCAAGGGTCGTCGAAGATTTCAAGCGCTTCTGCAAACGGCTGAAGTGTTACAGTCTCGAATAGATGAAAAGAGCCGCATACGAAGTAAGCGAACTGGATCTTTGTTCCAGCC
>JBBQKP010000111.1:0-10894 GCA_038326995.1 Tepidisphaerales bacterium | reverse complement strand
GCCCCCGCGGCGTCTATTGTCATGTTGAACTTTCGGCCCGCATGCCGATGTTCAATGAACCATCATGACACGCAAAACGATCGCCATCTCCCCCGTTGAATCGCTCGAACCCCGCAAACTGTTTTCCGTCGACCTGAAGATCAACTTCCAGCCCGCTTCCAGTGGCGGGCCTGGCGGTTTTCTCATCGACGGCGGCGAGGTGTACACGGCGCGCAATGGGCAGACCTACGGCTGGAACAGCGACAACTCCGCGGGCATGCGAGATCGCGGCGTCCTGCTCGACCAGGCGTTCGACACCACAGCCCACCTGACCTGGCAGGGCGTGACCCGAACGTTCGAACTGGCCGTGCCCAATGGCAGTTATGACGTGCGACTGGTCGGCGGAGATGCGGCGTTTCTGGATTCGACCAACCAGTTCGACGTCGAGGGCGTGCGGATGAATTTTCTCACGCCCACGGATCAGAACCGCTTCGGCGACGGCCGGGCAATCGCGCGGGTCACCGACGGGCGCCTGACGATTTCTGCGGCCTCGGGAGCGGTCAACGCCAAGCTCGCCTTTATTGAAGTGCGGTCGCGCTCAGATAACGCCGCCTCGATCAATCTCACGCCCGTCCGCATTAACTTTCAGCCAACCAGCAGCGATCGCGTGGCCGGTTATCTCGTGGACGCCGGACAGACTTTCGGCGCGAAGGAGGCCGGGCAGACCTACGGATGGTCGACCGATAACACCAGCGGCGCGGTCGAGCGAGGCATCTCGATCGATCAGCGTTATGACACGCACGTTGTCTATCGGACCGACACGCCCCGCACATGGTCGCTTGCGGTGCCCAACGGCTCGTACACCGTCAGGCTTGCCATCGGCGACACTCGCATCAACGGCGACGACTACCGCGTGAACGTTGAAGGGCAGCCGCTCGTGCGAGCAAGGCCGACCACGCCAGGGTTTTTCGAGAACAGCCGTACGGTGAACGTGACCGACGGCACGATCACACTGAGCCGGGCCGCGGGAAGCAGGAACAATAAGCTGGCGTTCATCGAAATTGTGCCCAGTATACAGCCGCTTACTGTCGTCAGCGTGGTGAGAGTAGACAACAGCGCGACTGTTGGCAGCTTGAGTGACTTTGCGACCGTTCGGTTCTCTCGCACCGGCCCGATCACGCAGCCGCTTACCGTCAGCTATCGTCTGTCGGGCAATGCTTCGTTTCAGATTCGCAGTTTGCTTTCGGGCTCGATCACGATTCCCGCGAATCAGGTCAGCCGAACCATGTCGATCGTCGTGCCACTGACGGACGTCATCGAACCAAGCCGGGCGCTTTCGGTCGCCGTCGACCCGGCCGCCACATTTTCCACCGGCCAAGGGTCGAGCTCGCGCGTAACAATCAATGATACCCGCACTGCAGTTTCGACGAGCAACGTCAACTTCGCCAATTCATCCAACGGACCGTCGGGCGTATACACCGAGGCGATGACCGCGACCGTCGGCACGAGAACTTACCTCATCGGCGGATTTCAGAACGATTTCAACCCCGTCAATGACAATTGGAGTTTCGATTCGCTCACCAACAACTGGACAGAGCGTGCCAGCAGCCCGACTCGGCTGACGCACGCGGGTGTCGCGGTCGATCGCAATAACATATGGCTCGTGGGCGGATACACCGGCAACGAGGGCGGCGGCCAGACGTTCGGCACGAACGAGGTCTGGGTGTATGACACCCTAGGCGATGTCTGGACGGCAGGCCCGGCACTTCCGGCCGTCCGTGCCGCGGGAAATTCCGTCGTCGTCGGGCGAACACTCTACTACTTCGGCGGGCAAGACATCACCCGCAACACCGACACACCTGACATGTGGGCCTTGAATCTCGACAACCCGACGGGCGGATGGGTCGGGCGCAATCCGATGAATCTCTCGCGCAATCATGCCGCCGCCCTTAATGTCAACGGCCGAATCTTTGTGATGGGCGGGCAGACCGGCTTCGACGAGGGACTCGTGCCTCACAATGATGTGCAGGTTTACGACCCGACGGCCGACCGATGGTCGACGCAGTCCTGGACACTTCCATCCGACCGGACACACACCACCAACAGCACGTTCATTTCAAGAGGCCGAGTCTTCATGGTGGGCGGTGAAGAGAACCACAATCAGTTCCGCGATTCGGTGTGGTCGATCAATCCGATCACCGGGCAGATCGACGTGTTGAGCACACTCCCGCAGCCGCGGCTCAGTCCGTCGGCCTTCGTCGCGGGCGACCGGGTGTTCGTAGTCGGCGGGTTCAACGGCTCCATCGTGACGCAGGTGCTCGAGGGCACATTCGCGGGGTAAAACGCGTTTCGCGTCATTGATCTGACTTGCGTCAAGTCCCGTGTAGCCGCTAGCTTGCTGGCGCTTTCAAGAACTCTATTCGCACATCAAGCACCAGCAAGCTGGCGGCTACGCGAGGAAAAGTGTTTTGAACCCCTGTTTCAATTTGAACCACGTCAATCAGCAAAAACACCAAACAAAAACACCACGCCGGGGCGTGGTGTTTTTTTGGTCTGGAGAAAGCAGAAGCGATGAATTATCGCTTGCTGAACTGGAACTTACGACGTGCACCGCGCTGGCCGTATTTCTTACGTTCCTTCATGCGGCTGTCGCGGGTGAAGAAGCCGGCACCGCGAAGTGCGGGGTCGAGTGCGAGGTCGAAGGCGCGAAGTGCACGGGCAAGGCCCATGACGATCGCGCCGCTCTGGCTTGATACGCCTCCGCCCGAGGCGTTGACGTGGACATCGACTTTGCCGCCCATGTTGGTGACTTCGAGCGGGCCGAAGATGGCCTTGCGGTCACGCTCGCTGGGGAGGTAATCGTTGAGTTCGCGCTTATTGATGGAAATCTTGCCGGTGCCGGGCAGGATGCGAACGCGTGCGACCGAAGTCTTACGCCTGCCGGTGCCCCAGATGCAGGCGGCCTTGTTGACGGGGACTTCGAGGGCTTTTGTTTCTTCGGCCATTTGGATTGCTCGGATAGGGAAGTAATTCTTACTGCGAAAGCATTACAGTGTGAAAGAGCTTTACAGTGAAAGCGCTTTGGGCTGCTGTGCGGCGTGCGGGTGAACCGTGCCTTTGTAGATCTTGAGCTTGCCCAGCATGTCGCGGCCGAGCTTGTTCTTGGGCAGCATTCGCTTGACTGCCAGCTGGATGATTCGCTCGGGGGCGATTTCCTGCATTTGCTTATAGCTGTACACGCGTCGGCCGCCGGCGTAGCCAGAGTAGCGGTCGTACTCGATGACGTCGGCCTTTTTGCCGGTGACTTTGATCTTTTCCGCGTTGGTCACGACGACAAAATCGCCGGTATCCACGTGAGCGGTGTAGGTCGGCTTGTGCTTACCCTGGAGAATAATCGCCAGTTTTGAAGCCAATCGACCCAGAATCTGGTCGTTCGCGTCGACGAGGTGCCAGTCTTGCTTGAGTTCGCCGGGCTTGGCGAGATAGGTTCCGAGGTAGGTTCTCATGTCAGGTTACTTTCGTTCAGGCTGCTATCTTTTGAAGTCGATTCTATATGAAGTCGACGTCCGACCGCTATTTCGCGCAGCGACCGGGCCACGCGACAGCGAGCCGAGTAGTGTAACGGTCGGGCGGCCAACTTCAAGGGCGGCGGCGAGAATCTGTTTTTTCTGGCGGAAGGGATGGAAATCGGCTTTTAGCTGCCTGTTTCGGTGTTGCCCGAGTACCGATGGTCCGAGTACTGCTGGTCGTTTATCACACCATAATTTTAATACGACTGATGTTTCGCCGCGGCCGAAGCCTGCGTGTGCGCGGATGGTCGGATGTGTTTACGAGCCGGAAGCGTCAGCGACGGACTCGTTATCATTTGAAACCGTCAGGCGTCGTCCAAGGCATTGTGTTGCCCGTCGCTTACGCTTCCGGCTCGTCGGCGTTTCAAGGGTTTTTATACGCGACAATCCTCGATCGTTGTTGCGCGCGCACGCAGACTTTGTCTGCGGCGAAACGACAAACCGTACCCTTTAATTTTTTCCGGGTGCCACGTTTTGTGTACTCGCAAAGCGTGCGGTTCCGTGTGCGGTTCGGCCAACGTTCCGGGCACGCTCTGGATTACCAGAACGTGGCACCCCGCGCTACTCCCATCAGCCACAGAATTTGACGCGACACAACACTACTATATGTGTCATGCCGACCGTCGCTTCGCTTCATGTCTATCCGGTCAAAGGATGCCGCGGCTTTTCGCCCGCATCCTGGAGCGTGCAAACCACCGGCCTGGCGTTCGACCGCACGTGGATGATCGTCGATGAGTCCACCGGCGCGTTCGTAAGCCAGCGAACCATTCCCGCGATGGCGAGACTGCGTGCGACGATTTTAAGCGATCACTCACGCCTCGATATCGCGGGCGAAGATTGGGAGTGGTCAATTGACCTTGACTCAACTCAGCCGACGACCCATCCGACGACTCATCCGATTCGCAAGACCAGCATATGGGGCGACGTCGTGATGGCGAACGATCTGGGCGATGACATCGCGCAGCGGCTTCGCAAGCAGCTCGGACGCAGGGTCCGGCTTGTTCAGTTTCCAAACGAACATCGACGCGCGGTCGATCCGTTCTGGAGCGGCGATGATGTTTCCAAGACACAGTTCGCGGACTTCGGGCCGATGCTGGTGACGACGACGGCGTCGCTCGACGATCTGAATGGCCGGCTCATCGAGCGAGGCCAATTGCCCGTGCCCATGGATCGTTTTCGCGCTAACATCGTCATTCAAGATGACCTTCTTGCGTGGGATGAAGACCACATTCAATCGCTCACAACAGACACCGGCCACTCGCTCGAATTCATCAAACCGTGTGCGCGGTGCAAGGTCGTGGAGGTCGATCAACAGACCGGCGTGTCAATGAAAGACGGCGTGCTCGATCTGCTCGCTTCATTCCGCAACCTTACGCTCAAGCACGGAAAGTCGGGTCTGATCTTTGGTATGGATGCGCTGGCTCGAAACGACTGGCCCGGCCCGATCGAGGTGGGCATGCGGCTGACAGTGGGCCGATAAATCGCAGGGTTGATTCGTCTTTAGATATTGTCAGATATTGACTTACATCAAAATGATCGGCCCGGGCTTTCGGCCGCGAATGCGTTGACCGCTTTGGCGGTTGCGGATAAAATGCAAACGGAAAAGGCCGGGCGAAAGCTCGGCCGACTTCGCCTCCCGGCATCACTGCCGTGGCATGCTTCCCGAGGTGGATCGGAGCCACCCCTCGGGAAGCTCTTTTTTAATCTAATCGCGTCCTGACCGATTCATCATCGGACACTCGTGATTGGACCCCTGTGATTGGACCCCTGCCGCATCATTGGATATATCCACACACATGTCGGCGTCGATCAATCCAGAACCCATCACCCGGCCGTTCGATGCCGCGATCACTCCGCCGGGCAGCAAGAGTCTTTCGAATCGCGCGCTGGTGATGGCGGCGATGTCGGACGGCATTGTCGATCTCGACAATCTCCTCTTCGCCGATGACACGCTGGTCATGCTCGAATCGCTCACGCGGCTCGGCTTCAAACTCATCATCGACAGGCCCGATCGTCGCGTACGCCTTCACGGCTGCGGCGGGCGCATTCCAAAAGCGTCGGCCGATCTCTTCGTGGGCAACAGCGGCACGACGATCCGCTTTCTGACGGCGATGCTCACGCTGGGCCGGGGCAGTTACTCGCTCGACGGCATCGCGCGGATGCGTCAGCGTCCGATCGGCGGGCTGGTTCGGATGCTCAAGAACCTGGGCGCGCGAATTGATTACTCCATGCAGGAAGGCATGCCGCCTTTGCGGATTGATGCCGATACGCTGGCGGGCGGATTCGTTCGCTACGGGTTTGGAAATGAGGACAGCAGCCAGTTTCTCAGTGCACTGCTGATGGCCGCGCCCTACGCACGCAATGAAGTGAAGGTGACTCTGGGGCCCGATCGCAGCAGCTGGCCGTATGTCGAGATGACGATGCGGCTGATGGACGAGTTCGGGCATACGGTCGAACTCGAGCGCGACGAACACGGCGACCCGTCTCTCATCGTCGTCTCAAAAGGCAAATACAAGACCGCCCATCACACCATCGAGCCCGACGCCAGCAACGCGAGCTATTTCCTCGCCGCCGCCGCGATTAATCCCGGCTCGCGCGTCCGCATCGATAATCTGGGTCACAGAAGCCTTCAGGGCGATGCGAAATTCTGCTCGCTGCTTCGCAAGATGGGCGCGGACGTCCACGTTCAGGCCGATTCGATTCAGATCACCGGCACGGACGAACTGGAAGGAATCGACGCCGACCTTTCGCTCATGCCCGACATGGCCCAGACGCTGGGCGTGGCGGCGATATTCGCCAAGGGGCCGACCACACTTCGCGGCATCCATTCGCTTCGCAAGAAAGAGACCGACCGCATCGAGGCCTTACGAACCGAGCTTTCGAAGATGGGCGCGAATGTAGACCTGACTGCCGATGATGTGATGACGATTCATCCGCCGTTCATCGTCGATGCCGCCGCGATCGACACCTATGATGACCACCGCATGGCCATGAGTTTCGCCGTGGCGTCCACTCGCGTTGCGGGTGTGGTGATCAACGACCCCGCGTGTGTGAACAAGACGTATCCGGAGTTTTTCCAGGATTTGGAAAAGTGCGTCCGAGCGAGTGCCAATGCCAAGTGATGCGTTAAGTGCTGCGTCAAGTGATTTGCGACTGGTGCTCGACCCAACCGACACTCTGATGGTGGCACGGGTCTCTGACCTGTGCATTAATTATTCCAGAATCACAAGAAGTTTTATGTGTGATGAGCAATAGATCATTCCTAAAAGGTAACACTTCAGCCTAATGCCGGAATTTCACGATATCTGGTGCCACGACTTGTACGCAAGTCGTGATACGCTCGAAAAATACAGGCGATTCTACTGCTCGCGCCTTTCACGACTTGAATACAAGTCGTGGCACCCAAAACGTCCAAGCAAATGCGAAAAGCTGCAAACGGCTGACGTGTTGCTTTAAACTTTGAAGTTCCCGGCTCGTTCTAAAACACGAATCACCCGCGGAATTGGCGTCGTCGCGACCAGGAAAAGGTTCGGCCGATGTTTACGGGCGAGGACTTTCAATTCGCAAAAAGTGGGCCCAATCAATGCAATCAATGATTGCGGCGTCATCCGACTCGGCGTACACTTCGAGCTCGCAGATCACATCACCCGCCTGTTCTCCACTCGTGCAGTAAAAATACTGTGAATTGTCAGGGAAATGACAGGGAGTTGCTCGCTGGCGTGTGACCGTGTCTGAATCGCGCCGATTCGAATTCTCGCTCGGCAACGACAATCTCCCGCTATCGTTTTCCCATCTGTCAGGTGTATTTTCTTGCCCGCTTCAAAATTTTTAACACCCAGCTTGGAGCACCATGCATCTCGCCACTCGGTTTGCCGTCGTTCGAAAATTGTCGCGTCGCTTGCCCGCGGTGTATGTCGATCTTCTTGAGCCGCGTCGCGTGTTCCACGCAGGGCATGCCGCGAGCATTCCTCATGACGTGCTATCGGCGGATTATGTCTGGACGGCGAACGAGCACATTCCGCGATCCTTGTTCGAGCAACTCCCCGCCGCCACGCAGGCGACCATCGACCCGCACTTTATTGAAGAGGACAATCAGCTCCCGGTTTATCCGTCGCCCGGATTCAAAATCATCACCGACAACCAACTGACCCGTGCGGCTTCCAAGCCTGGCGCAGGTGGATCCGGATCAAGTGTCGATCCGAACGCGCCCGCCCTGCCCGATTTCGTACCTAAGCTCGACGGCACACCCTACATCGAACAGACCAACAGCGCGTTCCCGGGACGCTCGCTCTTGCGTTTCGGCACCGCGGTAAACAACGAAGGCGTCGGCCCGGCCACGCTCGTCGGTGGGCCGGTCAATGCTGACGGCACGCAGACCGTTTTCCAGCGTCTTTACAATTACAACCCCGTCGCCCGCAACTTCACCGCTGCCGGCGACCGCGTCGCGGGTCGATTCACCTATCACGCCGCCCATTCCCATACCCACTTCGACGGATACGCCCGATACCGACTCCTGCAAAATGTAGGCGGCACGGCAGGCGGAGTCGCGATGCGAAACGACGGCACGCAGGTCGATGGCGAGAAGGTCGGCTTTTGCCTCATCAACATCAACAGCAGCTTCACCATGCTGAATGGTTCAAGCTCCACCACGATTCCCAGCTACGGTGCATCCGGGCAACCTTCGACCGGCTGCGGGTCGCTTCAGGGCATCAGCGTCGGTTACGCCGACATCTACAGCGCAAGCCTCGACGGGCAGTGGATCGACATCACAGGCGTTCCCAACGGTCAGTACTTCATCGAAATCACCCTCGATGCCAACAACGGCGTTCTGGAAAGCAACGAGGTCAACAACACGGGCCTCTTCGCGTTTACCGTTTCCAACAACAACGCCACCGGCTCGGTCATTCTCCCCGATCGCTTCGACCAGCAAGCCGCCGGCGGGCCCAACAATTCATTCGCTCGTGCGACCAATCTGGGCATTCGCGGAACCGCCACCGAGCCCGGGCTCACCGCTCACTCCGCTTCTGATGATGACTACTTCAGGTTCATCGCGTCCAGTTCAGGCTCCGCCACCGTGCAGACCCTCGCCGCCAGCGGTGATGTTGATCTGTACGTTTACGACTCCAACTTCGTCGAGCTGGGCCGCTCCACCGTTCCCAGGTCCGGAACGACCAGCAACATCGCCGTCGAAACCGTGACGGTGAACTTCGTACGAGGTCAGACCTATTACGCCCTGACGAACGTTTTCAACGAGCGCCTCAGCAGCAACTACGCGTTCGTGACCAACCTCAAACCCGCCATCGACGGCGTTTCAGTCACGCAGGCGTCCGAAGCTGGCAACTCGGCCGGGCGTTTCACACTGTCCCGCAACGGGCCCGTCACCAGCACCGTCACCGTCAACTATACCGTCTCTGGAACCGCGACCGCGGGCGTGGATTATGTCGCCCTGCCCGGATCGATCGTCTTCGACGCCGAAAGCAGCACCAAGACCATCGACATCATTCCCCTCTCTGATTCATTCATCGAATCCGGGGAAACCATCATCATCACCATCACTCCCAATTCCAACTACGCTGTTGGGGTGAGCCCGATCTCGATCACCCTTGCCGACCTCGGCCCGGCCGTCACCTCCAGCGCGTTCGCCAACCAGCGCAGCGCCGCCGAAACGTCCTTCAACTTTTCACTCGACGTCAACAGCTCCTTCGATCCGGGTGATGTCATCGCCACCAATCGTTTGACCGGGCAGACCTTTCCCGCTTCGAGCGTCAGCTATGTAACGGGCACCAATCGCGGGACCGCATTCTTCGACGCACTGCCCGACGGTAACTATCGTGCTGCCATCAACCCGGCCGGCGTGACGCACGCGCTGGGCGCGCCGCTGCAGGCCGCGGCTTCGGTCGATTTCTTCGTGCTATCGGGCGATGTCAACAACAACCGCACCGTCGATTTTAACGATCTGGTGATTCTGGCTCGTAACTTCAATACGTCCGGCAAGCTCTTCAGCGAGGGCAACGTCAATCGCGATCCGCTGGGCCTGGTCGATTTCCAGGACCTCGTGCTGATCGCCCGCAATTTCAATCGCACGCTGCTTCCGCCCGTCGCACCGATTCTCCTGGGCAGTGACAACAAGGGTCGCGGCTCAAGCGACTTGCTAAGGTGATCAGGAAGTTAGGCGAAACTCAGTGAGCTCCCACGACTCTGGAGGGCGTCACTCTGAAGGTCGTCACTCTGAAGGTCGTCACTCTGGGGGGCAAAACTCCGTGACGCCTCTGCCGGATCATTGGTTCACCGGCGGTAATCCCGGCCGCCCTTCAATTTTTCGCAATAAAACTCTACTTCAATCCGTATCAGGCCGACTTCTTCGCCGGCGTCGGCGTCCCGGAAGTCTGCACGATGCACCCGACCACCGCGGGCACGAGGATCGCAAAAAGCAGAATGTACGGATAACTCTTCATCGAATCGGCGACGGTCGTGCCGATAGAAGGTGAGCGATACACCAGCCCGAGAATGCCGACGACCAGCATCATCGCGCCTTGGAGCGAGGTGCTGATGGTCAGTGTCGTGCCCATGAGAATGAAGGTGAGCATGGAGAAGAAGGTCGCCCCGATTAATCCGCCGGCCGGGGCGAATTTTGGGTCGAGGGTGCAGATGTTCCACATTGATGCGCCCAGTGCGAAGCCGACGACGCCCGCGATGATGGCGATGCCCGGGCGCAGCATTGGGAATGAGAGCGCACACGCGACGAACGCGCCGATCAACAGGCCCGGAACGGTCCCGCCGATCTGATGGCCGAGGAACCCGCCGATCCATGCGCCTAGCAGCGTGATATTGAGCGACACGAGCGGGCGGTGCATCGAGTTGCCGTAGACGAGATACGCGAGCCCGCCGATGATGAGCAGGATCGACGCGGCCGGGCCGATGTCAGAGCAGAACTGCAGGAACTGCGCCTGTGAAGGCCAGCTCGAAGGGACTTGCAGGTAATGCGACAAAGCGGCCTCGAGCGAGTGCCCGGCATCTTTGGCTGCCTGCCCGCCTGTAGCGGCGGCGTCCTTTGTAGACTGAGCGGCGGATTCGGTTGTTTCGCGAGCGAATAGCATGAGATTTAGGCGATCATCGGCCTAAATCACCTCACGGCTTGAAAAAAGCGTGGTTGCGCAGCTTCAACTATCCCGACCGTTTTTGCTCACCACATCAGCTCACCACGCTCAGCTTTCGCGTGATCGACCCGTCGGGCTTGACCTCGAACGGGCAGCTCGTGCACTGCTCGCGCCTGGATGTGGGCTCGAGATCTGCCAGGCGCTCGTCCACGCCCCCGGCCTGGAAGATCGGCTGCTGCGTCGATGTCA
>JBBQKP010000110.1:0-11003 GCA_038326995.1 Tepidisphaerales bacterium | reverse complement strand
AATTTCCGAGACTGGCGATTTCACTCTGAACGATAAGCGGATCCTGATTATCCTCCACTTTCAAAATCACGTATTGAAGACCCTTGCGCTGGTCTCGATAGATGAACGGGCCCCGGCTTTAGTTCGTGTAAAAAACCTGTTCACAGAAAAACTCCCGCGTCGAGTGAAAACTGACCGCCACGACCGCTTCGTTGTCGTTAAAAATAAGCCGATCGCCGACACGCATCGGACGCGGACCTGCCGGATCGCGATTGAGCGTGAGAGTTCCGCCAGCGAGATCTGCGTTCATAATCACCGCACGATCCTATCGCAAAATCCGCTAGAAAAATGCGATCGATTCGACTGCGCGCGCCTTACACGACTTGAATACAAGTCGTGGCACCCAAAACGTCCGAACAAATGCGATTCAATGCAAACAATTTAAGTGTTGCCCCTTAAGTACTGTTGCGTCAGCTAGCTAATCTTAAACTTTTACCCAAGTAACAGTTAACGGAATACGTTGGATGTTATCCTCTAAACACGATGGCGGGCTCCGTGCGGAAAATTTTCACGACGCTTAGTAACGCGGAAAGGCTGATGATTAACAGGACTGCCACCGCGGTGTAGATCAGATGCCACTCCGTCATGCGAAATGCGAGGTTCCCATTCACTCCGGCGCGCCAGCCGAGAAGCGACGCCAGGCCGACACCAAGTCCGTATCCTTTGACGCCCACAAGAATCGCCTGGAGCATGACCATGCCCAAAATTCGAAAGTTGCCAGTTCCCATGGCCTTGAGCGCGCCAAAATGTCTTATGTTGTCGGCGGTGAACTGGTAGAAGGTTTGCCCCACGATTGCAGCACCGACGAGAAAGCCGAGCGCCACAGACATTCCAAAGTTGATCGGAATGCCGGTGTTTTTGAAAAAGAACCAGAACGTTTTCCACCAGAACACTTCTGAAGTGTACGCCCCCAGGCCGGTCGTTTTCGTAATTCGGGTCGCTAGTTCATCGGGCGTGATTCCCGCATCCGCCTTGGCCAGGATGAAGTTCATGAGTCTTCGCTGCGACGGCGCGTATTGCGTCGCGCGGGTGTAGGTGGTCACGAGTGCGGGCTGGTTGACGAAGGTACGCGAAAGCCTGCACACCCCCACCACGACCGCGCGTCTGTCGTTGATTTCCAGCGTGTCACCGACCTTAAGTGGTATCGATTCTCCGCCCGCGCCGATTCTGGCGAGTCGCCCTTTTGCTCCGGATTCTTCAACAATCACAGCGTCGGCTTTGCGAAGGTCGGTCAGGCTGCCTTCGACCATTTCCATCGGCCCGCCGATAAAAGTGCCCTCGTCGATACCTATGACCTGCACCTGCTCGAACCGATCGCCAGGCAACCGGGCAGAGAGCAGTCCCTTGTAGAGCGGTACCGCCCATTTCACGCCGTTCACACCTCTGATTCGACTTAGTGCGGTGTCAGGCAATGGCTTGGGGTCGTCGACGAATCGCACATCGGGCTCTGTCACCCACACGTCGTGCTGCCTTTGGTCTGTAATGAAGCCCGCAGTTCGCGAGAGCAGGCCCCAGAAAATCGAGCCCTGCTGCACCATTAAAAAAGCCGCGAATGTAACGCCGAAGATCATCCCCAGATACTTCGCACGGTCGCCGACAAGCATGCGTAATGCGACAAAATTCACGACCGTCTCCTTTGATGTGACCGCTGTTTTAAGTGCCTGCTCGACGACGCTAATGATGCTTGAAGCTTCCATTCGCAAAGTCAACCGCGAGCCATCGCAATTCCTCCGCTAAGAATAAAGTGTTCAATTGACAGAGAATCCGTAAACTTCGCCGAAATGAAACGGCCTAACGCACGGTTATCGATTCTGTCTTTGTCGTTACTTTCGGCTGCGCTCGCCCTTCTCACGATTGCACCGGCCGCCAAACTTTGGGGCCAGCAACGCACAGCCTCGACCGTCCCGCCCGACGGCCTGAGAACAAATACGCCATCGGTCGTGGCACTGATCAACGCGACGATCACGACTCATCCGGGCGTGCAAATCGATAACGGCGTGCTCGTAATCCGCGGCGGACGAATCGAAGCCGTCGGCGCATCGGGCGTCATTACGCCGCCGCCCGACGCTAAAATCGTCGATTGCAAGGGCCTATCGATTTATCCCGGACTTATCGATTCGTTCGTGACATTGCCCGAAGAGTCGATCAAAAACGACCCCGCATCTGTAGAGCTTCTCGGCAACAAACACTGGAACTCACGCGTCACGCCCCAGCTTCGGGCGGACCGAATATTCAATTCCGATCCGCAGGTGAATTCAAAGTGGCTCACTCAAGGCGTCGTCGCCAGACACGTGGCTCCGGGCGCGGGAGTGTTTCGCGGCTCGTCTGTGCTGGTATCGACCGGTACCGGCGATGTGCTTCCACGAGCGATCAACCAGCAGGTTTCGCAAGGCGTCGGACTCTGGTCGTCGCGCGGCTCTGACGGCTATCCGACCTCGCCGATGGGCGCTTACGCACTGGTCCGCCAAACACTGCTTGACGCCTCGTGGTACTCGAAAGTGCAGACGGCACGGCGTACAAATGCGTCGTTGCCGCTTATTGAACTGAACGACTCGCTGGCCACGCTTTCGGAGCAGATGCAAAGCGGGTTGCCTCTCCTGATCGATTGCCCTGACGAGAACTACATCTTTCGCGCACTGGCACTCAAGAAGGAGTTCGGAGGAAACTTCATCCTGCGTGGCAGTGGCTTTGATTACCGCGTCGCGCGTGAAATCGCGCAGTCGCACGTCAGCGTCATCGTGCCGGTAAACTTTCCCAAGCCTCCTGCAGTCGCGTCGAAATATCTCGCGAGCGCGATTACGCTCGAACAACTTTCACATTGGGACCTCGCACCGGAATCTCCCGCTCGCCTCGCGAAAGCGGGTGTGAAAATCGCGCTCAGCTCGGCCGGGCTGAAAAATCCGGGTGAGTTTCTGCCGGCGATCCGCACGGCCGTTCAGCGCGGACTCTCGAAGGATGATGCGCTACGCGCACTGACGATCGCGCCGGCCGAGCTTTTTGGTGCCTCGAACCAGCTTGGAACCATCGAGCCGGGAAAACGTGCGAGCTTTATCGTCACACGCGGTGAACTCTTCGACGAGAAGGTTGAGTTCGTCGAAGTTTGGGTCGACGGACAGCGTACGGCCACGTCGTTCCCTATCGGGAGCGACCCACGCGGCGAGTGGACGATCACACTCGGCGGTGTTCCATACACGCTATTGATCTCAGGAAAGCCGACTGCGCTGTCGATGAAACTCGCGGCCGTGAACGAACAGACAACCCCGACCACCACTTCGACAACTTCGCCATCGACTTCACCGGCGACCTCATTAACGTCTCCCGCCGTTCCTTTGATCAGCGACGTGTCCGTCGTCGGCTCCCGTCTGACGTTTACGATAAAGTCGAATGAGCGAGTTCGATTGGGGAGCGCGGTGATCGAAAGAGATTTAATATCCGGCAGCATTGACGGGGATGACGGGTTTAGCGGATCTCGCATAGTTGAGAAGTCGCCCACGACGTCGCTAACCACCGCACCGACCACCGCACCGACCACCGCTCCGACAACAGCGCCCACAACCGCACCGACGACAAAGCCAAGCACGGCCGCTCTCTTTGAGCCGACCTGGCCGATGGGCGCGCACGGCCGAACTGGCTTGCCTGATCGTCCAAAGGTTGTGCTTTTCAAAGACGCGACGGTCTGGTCGAGCGGGCCCGACGGCGTTTTACGAGGCGCGTCTGTTCTGGTCGTAGACGGCAAGATTCAGGCGATCGGCCAATCGCTGTTTCTCCCGCCCGGGACTGAGGCCGTCGTCATTGACTGCCAGGGAAAACACCTCGCACCGGGCATCATTGATGCTCACTCGCACATCGCCACGGACGGCGGGATCAACGAATCAGGGCAGGCCGTCACATGCGAAACGCGCATTGGCGACTTCCTAGATCCGACGGACATCTCGATCTATCGGCAACTCGCCGGTGGCGTAACCGCTGCCAATGTTTTGCACGGGTCTGCCAATCCGATCGGCGGACAGAGCGCGTTGATCAAGCTCAGGTGGGGTGCCAGACCGGACGAGCTTCGCTTCTTAAATGTTGTGCCGACCGTCAAGTTCGCGCTGGGCGAGAACGTCAAGCAATCGAACTGGGGTGATCGTTTCGCTACGCGATACCCGCAAACCCGCATGGGCGTCGAACAGATTATGACCGACGCATTCGCTGCGGCGAAGGATTACGCGGCCGCGAAGGAACTCGAAGCCACGGGTGCCGCGGTCTTGCCGGTGCGGCGCGATCTTGAGCTCGATGCGCTGTCTGAAATCGTGACGGGTCGGCGACTGATCCACTGCCACAGTTACAGGCAGGATGAAATCCTGGCGATGATGCGGACGGCCGAGAAGTTTGGCATACGCGTCGCGGTGTTTCAGCACATTCTCGAAGGCTACAAAGTCGCGACAGAGATGGCCGCACACGGAGCAGCGGGAAGTGCGTTTTCGGACTGGTGGGCGTTCAAGTTCGAGGTGTATGACGCGATCCCGCAAGACGGGCCGATCATGCGGGAGGCGGGCGTATTGGTCAGCTACAACAGCGACGACGCAGAGCTGGGCCGAAGGCTGAATCAGGAGGCCGCTAAAGCGGTAAAGTACGGCGGCGTCCCGGAAGAGGACGCGCTGAAGTTCGTCACACTGAATCCCGCCAAGCAGTTGCGAATTGATTCGCGTGTCGGCTCGATCGAGGTGGGCAAGGACGCCGATCTTGTTGTATGGTCGGGGCCTCCACTGTCGATTTACTCAAAGGTCGAACAAACATGGATCGACGGCCGAAATTATTTCTCGATCACGAAGGACATTGAAGATCGCAAGGAAATTAGCGATCGACGCAAGGCACTGATTCAAAGGATTCTGGGCGGGTCTGAAAAACCGGAAGAAGGCCCCGGACCTCTTCGGCCGCGCGATCAGGCCGAACGAGAAGACATTTACTGCGCCAAGTGCAACAAGGGAGCAAGACAATGAATAACTTCAACAGATCATGTGTTGGTATGACAGTCCATCGCGCCCTGTGTCTGGCAATCGCGGCGTATGTTGCAGCGATCTCGGGTGTTTCACTCGTCGCGATTGCTCTGGTAAATGATCAGATCCCCGCACAAGCTCAATCCGGACCGATCGCGATCATCAATGTCACAATTCACCCGGCGGTCGGCAAAACCATTGAGCGCGGCACGGTGGTCTTCGACAAGGGCCGGATCGTCGCGGTCGGCAGCGATGTGATCGCACCTGAAGGCGCGAGGACCATCGACGCGGCAGGCCGACACCTCTACCCGGGAATGATCGAATCTGCGACGGCGCTGGGGCTGGTCGAGATCGACGCGGTCCGCGCGACCAACGATCGAGAAGAACCTGGGCCGTCAAACCCGAACGTGAGGGTTCAGGTCGCTTTTAACCCAGACAGCGAACTCATACCTGTCGCAAGAACCAACGGAGTGCTTCTCGCACACGTCGTTCCGGGCGGTGAACTGTTTTGCGGCACGAGTGCGGTAATGCGACTCGACGGCTGGACGTGGGAGGAAATGACGCAACTCGCCCCCGCGGGGCTGATTCTGCAATGGCCGCGGATGGTGTTCGCCAGCGGTCAGATGGATGAGGAAGCGTACAAGAAACAGATTGAATCGCGCGACCGGCAATTGCGACTTATCGAGAATACGATTGCCTCCGCACGTGACTATCAACGGCTCGTCTTGGCAGGCGGTCGAGTGGATTTTGACGCGCGTCTGTCGTCCATGTCGGGGCTGGTGGTCGGGGATGTGCCGCTTCACGTCGTCGCAGACGAGGCGGCGGCGATCGAGGCGGCGTGTGATTTGGCGAAACGGGAAAAGTTCAAACTCGTGATCATCGGCGGACGCGATGCGGCCGATTGTGTAGAAGCGATCAAAAGTGTCGGAGCGTCGGTTATTATCACCGGCACGCATCGCCTGCCCAACTCGCCCGACAGACCCTACGACGACGCATTTACGCTGCCCAAACGGCTACAGGATGCGGGCATTCGCTTTGCCATCAGCGGGGCCGGACCACGCGGGTGGGCGAGCAACGTTCGCAATCTGCCGTACCACGCTGGCACGGCGGCGTCGTTCGGCCTCGACAAGGAGGATGCAGTCCGCGCTATCACGCTCTGGCCAGCGCAAATTCTTGGAATCGATCAAGATTTCGGCTCGATCGAAGTCGGCAAGAGCGCTACATTATTTATCGCCGATGGTGACATTCTAGAGATGCCCAGCAACGTCAAATCGGCATTCATTAACGGCCGCGAAATCGACCTGTCCAATAAGCAGACGAGTCTAGCTGCAAAATATCGTGAGAGGCTGCGACAAAATGCGGCACCGCACAATGCGAAATTACCCGAATCGCCGCCAGTGGTCGTACCCGGTGAGCCCAAGTGACAAAGAGAATCACAAAATGGGCCAAATAGCGGACTTACGATGAGGAAAACTTTGAAGCGTGCATCGGGCCGTTTCTTAGGATGGAAGTACCACGGATGGTAGGCCGCAATCACCTTTGCCTGCAACCATGAAGGGGCAAGCGCATGGAAGATACTAAGAAGATGAACGCTTTAATAGTCATGCCTCAAGGACCGGGAATCGTGACACCTGTCACGAAGTCTGCGGACGGCTCGAGCCGACGCAGGTCCGTTGTGCCTGGTGAACAAGCAGATGTCTCTGAAGAGACATCAAGAACGACGATAGTACTCTTCGAAAAAGCGGTTCGCGATCATTCCAGGCGACTCCTAGCCATTGCAAAGGCGATCGTGGGCAACCGTGCGAGCCCGGAGGATGTCGTTCAGCAGGCCGTGTTAAATCTCTTTACCCATCGAGACCGCTATGACTGGCACGAGCCGGGCGGATTGCTGAAGCGGGCGACAGTTAACGAGGCTTTGCGTCTTCTGCGTCGTCCAAGGCTCGCACAGATCATTGATGATGGTGCCGCGCCTGGCGATGAAAGCGATTCACCGGATGCGGCCCTTCAGCAAAGCGAAACGACTTTCCGCGTTCGCGAAGCTGTCTCAAAACTGCCAGAGCATTTTCGTGCGGCACTGGTTTTGTGCGAATATGAGAACATGTCTTATGCGGAAATCGCAACAACTCTCGGAGCATCGGTGCCCCAGGTGAAAACCTGGATCTTCCGTGCGAGACGAAAACTGGAGACCGAGCTGCGCGGCTTCTACGACGGTGCGAGGATCGACAAGAAGAGCGGCGCGAGCGATGTAAGCCAAATCAAAGATTCACAACCACAACTTTTATGAACGAATCATCCAACGAATTTCAGAATCAAGACACGCTGTCCATTGACGGCACGAGTGACGTCATCCAGTTCGATAGCAATTCCTTCGCCGACCGTGACGTGCTGTCGCTTGAAGAGTATCTTGACGGCGAACTCGACAGCGCTAGCGTTGTTTCACTTGAAACCCGACTCCAGTCCGAGAGCACTCTGGTACAGCTTCTGGTTACGCTGCGTAACGATCGTGCTGCCCGGCGTGTTCTGTTTTCCGGCACGACCGTTGACGATATTGCAGGTGGACTGTCACTCGAACGTGTGATCGCTTCGGTCCGCACTGCTTATTCGGATGAGCTTGATCTTCAAGACTCTAAACTAAAAATCGGCCAAAAAATTGACATCAAAACCGCAGGCACGCCGACAACAAATTGGTCGTGGAAGTACAACTCCGCTCTGGCCGCCTGCCTTGCGGTCGGCGTATTAATCGGTCTGGCGGCGCAGCAGCCTGTAAGTCTCAGTACCTTATCCGGCGTACCCGGCGAGATCATCGGATCCGTGCTCGCAAACAACGGACAGCTCGATTTGAATAATCAATCCGTCTCCACTCGGGGATTTCCAATGTCCTTACCAGCATCCATTCATGCATCGCGAAGGCCGTCCAGCTTTGCAGTGGTGATTCTTGATCCCCTCGGGAATTTTGTCGCACGAGAACGATTCGCGACCGTCGAAGAAGTCATAGGGTACGAAAAGTCTGTCGGCGTGAGCCTCAGAGTTCTTCCCTCCGAAGGCGGAGACGAGCTAACGCTGATCGGCATCGCACGGTAGTGTAGAGCTATGCCCAAACTTACGATTCAGACCAAATCCGACAACTCTGCTACCACCGTCGACGCCCAACCGACAAACACCGACTATGCGGTTGACGATTCAATAAGGCTCATCAACGCGATCTCCGATACTGGAATTGACCAGCTTCATTCCTGCGGCGGGCAGGGTCGTTGCACGACATGCCGCGTGCAGTTTATCTCCGGCGAGCCCCAGCAGATGACGCAGGTCGAGCATGACCAGCTTCTTGCAAAGGGCATCGCTGATCAGCCCGGCGTTCGGCTCAGTTGTCAGATTATTTGTGATCAGGACATGACGATCACTCTTATTTCAAGGCTCAAGGGCTCGACCAAGAAAGATTGCGGCCCTCGTCCTAAAGACGAAATCGAACCTGCTCCGATATGGATAAAGCGATAAGGCTCTGAGCCCTCACGCGGAATAAAAGCGCCACAAGATCACAAGGGACGCGATCCACAGGCAAAACACGCCCAGCAAAGACCACGTCAGTATTGGCCGGGGGGTGAACGACTCACTTGCTTCGAACAGGAAACCCTGTGTTTTGTCCGAATTGGTGTTATGAATCGTTTCTCCCACAAAGATCTCCTCGTTAAACTCGCCTGAAAAAATCGGTGATGAACACGACTGGTCAGCGGGCACGAAGCTAAATCAGCAACAAGCCGAATCAGCCGGCGGGTTTCTTCTTTGGTGCTAGTGACGGTGAAACATCTGACGGTGAAACATCTGACGGTGAAACATCGGGCTTCACGGACTGGCCGGCGGATTTCGCTTTGAGTTTGCCGTTTCCCTTAAGCACTGATGCCTCGGTTTTTCGGACGCCCCCGTTCACGAAACCTGTCGCAAGGGTGTATTCAGTTTCAAGAGATGAGAACTCGAAAACCCTTACGAAATCATCGATCGAATCGTTCGGCTGACTCGAAAGAATTTGCGCGTCGATGAGTGCGTAGACGATTCGTCCAAAATCATACGTGTCGTGAATGTTCCAAGCGCTAAACACAGCACTCGCCAGACTGCCCCAATTTAGCCACGCAAGATCGCGAAGACCAAGGCAAACCGCCCTGCCATCGACATGCCTCTGTGCGGCCGACAGTTTACCAAGCCCTTTACCGTGGCTAATGCGGACGGCATGGATCACGCCCGCGTGCACGAACAAAAATGCGTCGAGCGGATAGTCGCCGACGACGGTTACCACGTCACGAATTCGCGACATCAGCAAGTCGTCGTCATTAAGAAAATCAGACCCCATCTCGTCTGTCGGTTCACTAGGCGGCATGGTTCGCAGAATAGCACATCAACGCCCCCGCCGACAGCCCGATGACACAAGCAATCAGCAAAATGCGCACTTGAATACTCATGTCCGCGGGCCGGGCCGAACTCCCGCGATGCGTCGTTCCCGCCGCCAATTGCCCGAGCCGCTTGATCAACTCGTCTCGCGTCGTCACGGTTGTGATCGTGGCGCTGGGCCGCAAAAAAACGTTCTGATGCTCTGGGCTCATCACGAACCGCATTGGATAGCCACTCGCGTGATCCATCGCAGATGCGAGCAGCACCACCCACGTCGCCGACTTTCGAAGCGTCGGAGAATCGACGCCGACCCAGACCGACTTTCCACGTGTACCGATGACGCTCTCTCCATCCCGACGCGCGAGAATTTGCCAGCCCGAGCCTGGAACATTGCTTGAAACGGTGTCGCTCGGGAAAAACATATCGACGGGTCCATCACTGCCGCCGCCCACCCACTCTACAGGCCCGCTTACTCCTGCGCCAGCATCCCCTTTTTTCAAGAAAATCGTTCGATCTGTATCTGACACTTTCACATCAGATTTTGCGCGGACGATTCTCACCGCTTCACCGGCCAATCCTCCCACCGACACCCGCGGCCGGGCGCGCCCATACGACTCCACAAGCTTCATTAACTCCACATCACCGCGAAGCTCATCCGCAACTTCAAACCGTCTCACAAGCGGTTCGGCCCGCAACACCATTACGTCGTCACTCGATATCTCATCACTCCCGACCGCCGGTCGCAGCTGCACCAAAACAGTCAAATCGCGCGGCTCGAAAGTAACCAAGACGTTGTTTGACCGCGTAGGCACCTGAACCTTCTGCTCACTCACGAAATCGCCGCACGTGATCCGCACGTCCACTTCGCCTGTCTGTGAGTCGTTCAGAATCGTCATGAACAGCGACGCAGAAGGTAGGGCCAAGTTCGACATTGCCGCCGAGTCTTCGTGCGAATTATCGTGATCTAAAACAGCCGATGCGTGACTGATGCCAATGTTTTTTTTGTTCTGTGACGGAACCATCGTGGTCACGCGCGGGTCGCGAATCATTTCTCTATCGCTCACGATGACGACCGGCCCATCGAATTGATTCAGCGTCTTGCGTACCTCAACAAACAGTTTCGACTGATCAATCGTCACTTCATCGCGGACATCCGTGACATCTCGAACTATGCGCGAAGCCTGCTCGATCTGCTCGGGCGTCATGGAGGTCGCGAGGTTGATAATCAGCGTCACCCCGGGCTTTGAGCGGAGGAATGTAAAGTCAGAGATCGCGATAATTCCTAGCAGCAATGATACGAGTGCGACGATGGCCCAAGCAGGTGGGCGGCGTCTTGATGGACCTCCGGCCGACGCTCGCTCGATCGGCCAGAGAAAAGCCGCACTCACCCAGGTCGTCGCACCAGATCGCATGCGCAGCGACATCCACACAAGGACTAGCCAGGGAAGAATCAGCAAGAGCCAAATCCAGAACATCACAACCAAAAGCTTAGCGTGAACTCGTTCAACGCGATTGCACGACGACTACTTTTTCGAGCATCAGATGATTTCTCCCATGGTATTCCGTCAGCATGCCCGTAACGCGAAAACGAAGGTCAAGGTTTTC
>JBBQKP010000109.1:0-11036 GCA_038326995.1 Tepidisphaerales bacterium | reverse complement strand
GACGCTGATCTTGACGCTGATCATTTTCGCGTGCGTGCTGATGGTGTGGATTCGCGCCGAAGGTCCTATCAGTCGAGGCTGGCTGATCGCGATCATCTTGTGCTTCGGGCTTTCGCTGTGGCTCGGGCGATTTCAGACCGTACTGGCGATCGCGCTCGCGCCGGCCTTGGCGTGCCTGATGTCTTCGCTGAGTGATAGCGTGCTATCAAAGCCGAAGATTCGCGTCGTACTGGCGCTGCTTGTGGGCCTGATGCTGATGCGGATCGTCGCGAGCTTTCCAGATCGAGACGTGCGGCTAAGCGAGTGGGCGAATCGGAACGACGATTTGCACGACGCCAAAACCGGAAGCCTGCCGGGCGGAGTGCCCGAACTCGCCGCGGCATTCGTCGAGGCGTCGGTCGTGCCCAGGCATGGCAAATTGATCAACGAATTTACCGACGGCGGATTCATTGCCTGGCGGTTGCCGAAATTTCAGGTCTTTATGGACGGCCGCACGAACGTACACCCGCCTGAATTCTGGACCGATATATTTCTATCTGATGCGATCGCAAAAGACCGCCGCGTTTCGCAGCACGCCGCGGACGCCGCGATCTTGCCCGACGCGAATTCTCGACTTCGCGCATCGCTCGATCGATTGGGCTGGCGCGTGGCGTTCACCGAGCCGCGCGCTGTGGTGATGCTGCCGCCGGAGCAGTAATTTTATCACATCAAAATTTACTAAATACTGCTGATGAATCTTGGTGGCACTGTTGTCTCGCCAGTGCTCGTCTTGTCGGTCTGTCGACACAAACGAACTCATTCCTGCGTATCCGCCAGCTTGCTAACGCTTGGTTTGCAAGTCGAGTCCATCAAAGCGCCAGCATGCTGGCGACTGCTCGCGAGGAAGGCACGCGTTGTCAAATGGTCGCACTACCGATGTCACGATCTGCAGGTCGGATGAGTAACGTGAAATACCGCTTCCTTGCGGTCGTGGCTCGTTGAAAAAGACCAGGAACTCTTCTCGCGTGAAAACCCCCGCCGCTCGGGTATGATCTGTGGACTGTGATGACATCAAAGAAATTCTCGACAACCTCACGCGTTCGCTCTGCACTGCTCGCGGCGATGCTGACCACGCTCAGCAGCCTGACCGGGTGCGGCGGAAGTGCGACGCAGCAGGCGACCACCATCACCAAGCCGATGCCCGTGATGGAAGAGCCTAAGACGCGGACGATTCAGCGCGACGCCAGCAATGTGTTGATGCCGTCATCGACCGATGGCGGAAGAGGCCCCGCTTCACCATCGAAGGAGGCATCAGAAAACGCCTCACCCGCGCCGCGTCAGATGGGCGTGTTGCCCACGATTCCGCAAGGCGCAAGGTTTACACTGTTTGTCGATCGCCTCGAAGGCGCATCGGGCGGAGTCGGGCATATCGAACGGGCTGAGAAACTCAAGGTGAAGTTGATGGAAACCAGCGGCCTGCGCGACTGGTACGTCGTTCACGAGGCCAATGCGAGCCTGATTTACCACGGATTTTATCTCGAGATCGACGATTCGGTATTGGACAAGGCCTCCCGCCAATCGGCGGCGAAGGCGAAAGCGGAGCGGAATCGCGTGGAATCGCTTCGCGCACCCGGCGGGACCAGGCCGTTCTTCCCGCGTGCGATTATGGTCAGGCTTGATTCGCCCGACCCTGATGCGCCGCCCGAGTGGAATCTGGCGAACTCGCCGGGCTATTGGACGGTGCAGATCGGAGTTTATTTCGGCTCACCCGAGCGCAAGCGCGTGGCCGTTGATGCCGTGCGTGAGGCTCGCAAAATGGGGCTCGACGCCTATTACTATCACGGCGAGAACGTCAGTAGCGTTTGCCTGGGCTCCTTCAGCATCGAGGCCGTCGAAGAAAAAGCCGTGCAGATTGGAAGCGACAGCGAGACCGCGTCGGTCGTCGTCAGCAACATGCCGGTTCCGGATGAAGTCGCCAACCTTAGAGACTCTCAGGGCAACCCGATGCAGGTGCGAAAAACGTTGACAACGATCCACGAGCCGCAGATTAAGCAGATCCTCAAGTCGTTCCCTTATCACTCAGTCAACGGCGAGGTGGATATTCAGACGAGCAAGGATTCAAAAACGCAGCAGACTAAGCAAATCGAACGCCCGCCGCTCATTGTCCGCATTCCCAGAGGCGAGCGCACGCCCGATTCCGACGGCACGCAATCCGTGCCGCAGCTGGTCGATCCGACGGGCCGGCAAACGCAGAACGTCGGCACGCGTTTGAAGACGATCGGCCAGTAGTTTGAGTTGAAATCAGCTTTGCAGGGTAAGCCGATGCGACAGCTTCTTATCGCCACCAAGAACGTCGGCAAGGCCGCGGAATTCGCACAGATTTTCGCGCCGCTCGGGCTTGATGTCACCCATCTCGCCGGGCGAGATGATATCGAGACCGCGCCCGAGACCGGCCGGACGTTTATCGAAAACGCTTCGATGAAGGCGCGGTTCTACGCGATGCGGCTGTCGTCGTGGGCACTTGCAGACGACAGCGGGCTGATCGTCGACGCACTAGCTGGCCAGCCCGGCGTGGACTCGGCGCATTATGCACAACTGAACAATGCGGGCGCCGGCGACGACGCCAACAACGCCCTGTTGCTCGAGCGTCTAAAGCACTTCGATGTTGATTCGCGCCAGGCACGCTTTGCGTGCGTTTTGGCTTTGGCGGACCCGCTCGGACGAACTGTCTTGACCACGCGCGGCGAAATGGAAGGATGCATCGCGACGGCGGCTCGAGGCACGAAAGGCTTCGGGTATGACCCGATTTTTGAAGTGGCGGGCACGAATCGGACAACGGCTGAGCTTGCGATGGAAGAAAAACACCGCCTGAGCCACCGCGCGTCAGCAATGCGGCGGATGCATGAACTGCTCAAGCAGTACGATCCTCTGCGTGGCTGATATCGTTTGCGTTGGGCGATAGACTGATCTTGCGAAGGTTCTTAAACAAGAAGATTTGGAATATTCTTCCACAAACGTTCTTCCTGCCTGATACACTAACTTTCAGTGACGAAGTCCCTGTATAAGAGGTTTTTTATGATCAACAAAAGACACACATCTATCGCCATCGTATTGGCGCTTGTCGGCCTGACCACCTCTGACGCAGTTGCGCAGCAAAGCGACAAGTCCGCAGCCCCCGTCACGCCTCTGGTTACCTCACCGTTCTGGGTGGGAAAGGAAGGCGTTCCGGTCTCGATTCTCCTTGAAGAACCCGCCGCCAATGCGCGAGAGACCGCAACCGAATGGCGGTATCGTTTTGGTGTCGTCGAGTATAAGGAAGAGCTCGCGCGGAAAGTGCTGGCGCACAGTTCGTCCCCGCAGTTCGTTCAGGCCAACGCATCGCTTAGAGAAGCGCAGTTCGAGCATAAACGCGCGCGAGATCGCGTGTTGGACAGGCTGATTCAGCAGCCAACTTATCTGGGCAATCGCATTCTGCACGAAAGGCTTGGCAGGCAGATCGAAGACGAGAGAGCACTACGCAAGCCAGACGCGTCTAAAATCAAGGCGATATCGGAATTGCGGCTTGAGACTGTTCGCGCCAATCGCGCGGCCGAGTCGCAGGCTCTCGCAAACGATCCCGCGTTCGAGCTCGCGCGCCAGCGGCTGGTCGCGGCCGGGGGTGCGGTGAAATCCATGAACGACGCCTTCGCTCGCGACGTGCGGACCGACGACACACTCATCGAGCGTCGACGTGAGTACCGGTTGCTTAAAATTGAACACTTGGCGGCGGCGGCCTACCGCGATGGCGTTCGCGGCATCGCGTCCGATGCGGCAGAATTCTCTCTGCGACTTCGCTCGTTCGACCGTTCTCAGCCCCAATTTCGCAATTCACAGCGGAGTTACGATGACCCGTATTACGTCAACGAGTCGGGCTCGCTCTGGGATTAATTGCTGTAAGTCGAGGCATAAGCTCGCGTCACAAGTCCGACGACGGTCGCCTTATTCAGGTGCCCGCCGATCTGGGTCCTTCGTAATGAGCCGCGCGTAAACTTCCCGCGTGATTTGCGCGCTCCACATTCGAGCCCCAAGCGGCTACGTTAGTGTGGCTTGAGAGACTCAGCCAATTCACGCAGCTTTGGACGCAAACTGCTCCCGCGATGGGATGCCCTTCGCAAACCCGGTCGGTTTGACCTATGGCAACAGCTCAGGCCCGAGCAGGTATTCGTCGCCTCGTTCTTTCTGTTGATCGCCGTCGGGACACTGGGGTTGTGGCTCGTACCGCAGTTTCACAATACCGGCGAAATCCGTTTCATCGACGCGCTGTTTACCATCACCAGCGCGGTCTGCGTGACCGGGCTGACCGTACTGGATACGGCAACGTTCTTCACCTTCTGGGGACAGCTCTGGATCCTGCTCTTCATCCAGCTCGGCGGGCTGGGAATCATCGCACTCAGCAGCGTGATCATTCTGGCGCTGGGCAGACGGCTTTCTCTTCGCAGCGAGGAGATCAGTTCCTTCTCGCTGGACGTTGCTCCAAGACTCAGCCGTTCTAAACTCATCCGCGACATTTTTGTCTTCACAATGGTCATCGAACTGCTGGGAGCCATGGCGCTCTTCGCACTGTGGGTGCCTTATGCCGAAAACTGGCACGACACGGCATGGCATGCGGTGTTTCATTCCGTCAGTGCGTTCTGCAACGCGGGCTTCTCGACCTACTCCACCAACCTCGTCGGCCATGCCCACAGCACCGCGACACTGCTGGTCATCAGCGGATTGATCGTCCTTGGCGGCATCGGTTTTCTAGTGATGGAGGAAATCTCCCGGGCGATCCGTTCACGCGACCGCAGGTCCATCGCTCGCATATCGCTGCACACCAAGCTGGTGCTTACGACCACGCTCGTTCTGATCGTCGGCGGCACCGTGACATTCGCTTTGCTGGAATGGCAAGGCGTGCTCAGTCCGTTCTCATGGTTCGACAAAATCGGCAACGCGGTGCTGATGTCGATCTCGCCTCGAACCGCGGGTTTCAACGCCATCGATTACGGTGATTGCCGAGCGAGTTCGAACTTCGTGACGATCCTGCTGATGTCCATCGGAGGCTCGCCTGGCTCGACGGCGGGCGGGCTCAAGACCACCACGTTCGCAATCATTCTCCTTCTGGCGATCTCACGCTACCGCGGCCGCCCTGTCGTGTCGCTCTTCGCACGGACATTGCCCGACGACACGATTCAGCGCGCCGTAGGCCTGTTCGTGTTCGTCTTCGCGCTCATCACGCTGGGCACGCTCGGACTGACTCTGACGGAAAACAAAAACCTCGCGCCGGGCCAGAACGAGCAGCTTTTGCCTTACATGTTCGAGGCAGCCAGTGCGTTCAACACGGTCGGACTGAGCATGAATGTGACGCACACGCTGAGCGATCCGGGAAAGTGGCTGACGATCATGCTGATGTTCCTCGGACGCGTCGGGCCCATGACATTCGCGGCCGCCATCGCAATGGGCAACGACCCGGCCCGACGGCGCTTCCGCTTTGCCAAAGAGGAAGTGGTCATCGGTTAATTCACTGGTATTGAAATCATTCATGTATCGCCGGACGGGCCGGCCGAAATCTTTCGGCCGAATTGTGACTTCAAAGAAGCAAACATGTCCGATGCCCAAGACAATAACGCCGCAGAGACCGCCGTTTCCGTTGACTTCCTCGAGATCGTCGACGACCACATCTTGGCGAGACCAAGGCACTGAAGGCCGCGGCTTCGAGCCGAGCGGCGCTTAGGTCAAACGACAATCCACGGACAACACGAACGGCACTTACGCCTATCGATATCTGGCCCCTCATGCAGCTCATTCCCATTGACGTCAATCTGTCTCAAGACCGGCAAGACGCACGCGTGACCTATCAACCGCTGATCGACGACCCAATGACGCACCGGCTGCATACCGACTAAAGCAGCGGCCGACGCGCGTTTCATCAGGCCAAACTCGCGGGTCAGGTCAACCCCAACGACTGGAAAAAGGATTACTTTCTCGGTCGTGATGTCGAGGGCAAGGCGGCAAAGGAATACGACGCGACAAAGCTCAGGCCGTCCGTGATCGAGTTCAGGTGCGTTTTGAATCCGTCATTGCGACCAGTTGAAAAAGTGACGAATTTTTTGTGTAGGCGCCCAATTGTTGGCGCTTGATGTGAAAATAATGTTCGAAAAAGCGCCAGCAAGCTGGCGGCTACGCGGGAGAACGCGCTACCTCGCAGGACGAGTCGTTGATCCGCCACCTGCGCCACGTGGGCCGCGACCTTCACCACCTGCGCCTGCACCGCCACCCGGGCGCTGGCCCTCCGCTCTTGGCGTTTCGGGCTCGATCTTCACTCCCGCCTTATCAAGTAACTGCGATCCTTCACCCGCCTGAAGAAGTAACACGCGCGCACCCTGATCGATCCCTTCAACCACATGGACGAACGTTCCGTTGCTCGGCCCGAGCTTAATTTCGCGCGGCGTAAACTTATCGCCCTCGGGCTCGAACACGAATGACCGACGCCCAGCGGAATAAATCGAACTCACCGGAACGGCGACGACACTCGACAATCGCTGTATGAAAATGTCCGCCGACGCGGTGACGCCCGGCTTCACATCCAGCGGCGTGACGGCGAGTTCAATGTCGACCGGATATTCTTTCAGGTCCGGGTTCCACCACCTGTTCCCACTGTCGGCCAGCACGCTGATCTTCGTCACCGTGCCCGTCAGCGGTTCGCTCACACCACTCACACGGATTTTCGCGGCCTGACCGACCCGCAGCCGCGAGACCATCGCCTCACTGATTCGCACGACGACCTTCATCGATCGCGTGTCTGGGAGTCGAAGCAAGATTTGCCGCTCGCGAACTTCGGCACCTTGCTGAATGACCTGATTCTGGTCGCGATTATTCACGTATACGACCATTCCGTCTGCCGGTGCGACGATGACCGTGTTGATGAGCTGGGTTTTTAGATTGTCTAACTTGCGCTGGCGGGCATCGAGCTGCTGCTGTGAGGAAGCGACGTCATTCTCCTTCTGTGCCAGCTGCGACTCGGACTGCTGCCTCGAGCGTTGCAACCGATTCTGAGCCTGCGCGACGGCACTGGTGAAACTGGCGGCGTCGGCTTTGCGAGTGTATTCCGTCAGCACACGCAGAGCGGTCTGCGATTCGTCCAGCGAGTTTGTCGCCTCGGTCACCGCAAGTTCCGCACGCTTGACCTCCGCAACGGTCGTAAAGCCACGGGCAAACAGCGTCCGGGTCTGCGCCAAATCGTCCTGACGATTCTGCAAAGTAATCCTGGACATATCGAGCTTGGTTCGCGCGCTGGATTCCTGCTGCGGATACGTGCCTTCAAAAAATCGCTGGAGATTAATCTCAGCCAGTTGCAGCGAGACCGTCGCGGCCTCGAGGTCGTTCGCGTTGGTCGTCTTCTGAATTTCAAGCTGCTCTTTCGCATTCAACAGCGCCGCCTGACCCTGCTGAACCTGTACGGTCGCATCGTCGATCTGCAGACGAATGTCGGCACTGTCGAGCTGAATGAGCGTTTCGCCCTTCTTCACGCTGCTGCCTTCCTTGACGACTTCAATGATCGTCGCGCGGCCCTCGACCCTGTTCACGATCTCGATGTTCTCCACCGCCTGCAGTTCGCCGTCCTTGCTGACCATGACGTCAAGGTCCATCGAGGTCACAGTATGAAGCGTCGTGCGCGTGCTGGCGGCGACGGTGCTGGCGGTGGCGGCGCGATAGAGCGCGAACCCGCCCACGGCTGACAGTGCAACTGCGGCGATGGCTGCCGAGATAATGAGATTTCGCTTCGTGCTGGACTTGGACGAATTAGTGCGTGCGGCGGGTGTTTGGAGAGTGAAAGTCATGAGGAGCAGTTAAGTGTGGCGTTACTTGTTCGTCGCTTCCGGTGATCGCTATGAATGTTGAATTCACCACGCCCGTCGACCAGAGTTTTGATGTCTTTTGATCACAGTCGAATTAGTCTCAAAATGATAGCGTGTATTCTGGCGGTTTGCTCGGCCCGATGATTTCGGGTCGTGACGCACGTAAATTTCCGTCTAAAATCGCGATTTTTATGTGCATGAGCTGTCATTTTCTCGCCCCGCTCTTGAATTTCACATAATACCGGCGATTTTATAGGACATCGGTGCGGTTGCGGCACAGCGCGTGTCTCTTTGCACCACGACTCTCACTTTACCGCATGGAGGCCTTCATGTTGTTGTCCACACGTTCGATCACTCTTTCCACTTTTTCGCTGCTCACCCTGCTCTCTTCGGGCTGCGTTACCACCGAAAAATACAACGCACTGCGGATCGAACGAGATGCGTTCTACGAGCAAATGCAGCGTGCCCAGTCCGACAACTCCGCCGCCCGCGCTCAGGCGGCCAGCTTCAAGCAGCAGCTCGACGCCCTTAGCTCCGGAGGCAACAACGCTTCCGCACTTGCGGCAAACCTCAGCCAGCAGAATCAGGAACTCGCATCCAAGCTTGCGGAAATGAACTCCCTTTACAACGACCTCTTGAGCAAGGTCGGCGAAGGCCCGGCCCTTCCCGTCGCGCTCACCAACGAGCTCACCCGCTTCGCCGACGAAAACCCCGAGCTCGTCTCCTTCGACGCCCAGCGCGGCATCGTCAAGTTCAAGAGCGACGTCACCTTCAGCTCGGGCGACGCACAGCTCACGCCCTCCGCACTTTCTGCCATCAACAAGTTCGCGGTCATTCTCGGCTCGCCCAGTGCCAAGGGTTACGAACTCCTCGTCGCCGGCCATGCCGACAACCAGCCCGTCAGCGCTCCGACACGCCAGCGCGGGCACCTCGACAACTGGTATCTCTCATCCCACCGCGCCATCACCGTCTCACAGGCACTGATCAAGCAGAACATCGACGGAAGGCGAATCGGTGCGGTCGGCTACGGCGAGCAACGCCCCGTCGCCAGCAACGAAACCAAGGAAGGCAAGTCCGCCAACCGTCGCGTCGAAGTCATCATTCTCCCCACCACCATCGCCGGAACCTCGGCTATGGCAAACCCCGTTTCGCCCCAGCCGGCCGTCACGATCCAACGCGCCCCAGAACGCCCCGAGCTCAATAAGTAAATCAAGCAGGTAAATCAGGCGTTCTGTTCATCAATCATGAGCCGCGTCGGTAAACACCCGTTTGCCGACGCGGCTTTTTTTGCCGAAGCGGTCTTTTTGTTCGACGCAGTCTTTTAGTTCGACAAGTCGCCGATCTGATCCGCTCAGAATCATCTGACCACGATTCAAGCCGTCGTGCTTGCAGGCGTATTGAATGCCCGCGGCACGACATTGATGCTCCGGGCCGGGCGGGTCGGGCAGTGATTCTCGCACACGCCGCAGCCGACGCAGCCGTCGAGAACCTGAATCTTGCTTTCGTGAAGCCTGATCGCGACCTCGCCGATCGGGCAGTCGTCGATGCAGATCGTGCACTCTTGTGCGTCACTCTCTTGTCCGCTTTTGCGTACACACGTGTCGGCATTCCACACGGCCAGGCCCATGTCAATCTCAGCGAGCCGCGTCGGCACGAGCGCGCCGCTGGGACAGACGAACATGCACTCCAAGCCCGTGCACACCACGCACGCCGACTCCTGCGCCACGATGAAGGGCGCACTACCCGCGACGTTGGGGCCGTCGACGTTGGCGTCGATACGAATGCACTGCGCGGGGCACGCGGTCACACACGCGTTACAGCGACTGCACGTGCTAAGGAAATCAGCTTCATCCAGTGCACCGGGCGGGCGAAGAATGGGCAGCGTGTGGGAGGACGAAGATCGGCTTGAGGTGCTGCCGCGCGACACGGCCGCCGCAGCGCGAAGCGGCGCAAAGCTCTCTTCGACCTCCTGAATTTTTTCGACCGCGGCGTCTGCGATCGGCCTTAGAAATTCGCGAAGCCCGCGCGTAAAAAAACCGCGACGGTCGAGCACGCGTTCCTGGTGAATAGCCTGCTCGCCGAGTTTCTGCTCGTCTGGTCGCGGCTTTGGGGGTTCATCTGACATTCAGGACGCCGACACAAAATATTTATTCGCGTCTTACTTCTTGCCCAGCACCAGACCGATGACGAACGCCACGAGGGCGGCGGCGGCACCGGCACCGGCGAGGTAGTAACTTGGCCATTCTTTGGCGAAGTTCAGGAGCGTGGGGACTTGACCCGAAGCGGCCCCGGCGACAGCCAGCAGCCCGAGCGACGAGAAGACCGCCGCTACGAGTGCTGCCCCGCCCAGTCCTGACGCAAACGCATCGGGCGCTTCGACATAGATCGCGCCGCCGCGAACGCCCGTGGCGGTGTTGGGTCTCATCGGCTCTGCAGCGGACGATACGCCGCCCCCTCCCATGCCCGCACCCGAGCCGCCGACGGCGACACCGCTGGCCGACAGATCGCCGCCACGCGGGCTGATTTCTTCCAGCACGCCGCCCAGGCTCGTGTCGTCACGGTTCTCGCGTGACAGATCGAGCAGGCCCGAGCCCGAACCTAAACCGTCGAGGCTTGCCTGGTCGGCGAAAGATGAATTGACAGATGTTTGAGCACGCGGGTCGCCGTCGTCGATGCCCAGGACGTTGATGCCCGAGCTGTTTCCGATTCCAGTCCCGCTCTTGCTGCGTGCGGGCGAGCGCGAACCCGACAGGCCGATGTCCATGGCGGTGTCGTCTTTCGCGCCGGTGTCGGCCAGGCTCAAAACCGAGCCGGTTCCGCTACCTGTTCGCGAATCGCCAAGGCCCATCTGCATACCGGTATCCGAGGGCCCGAGGTCGATTCGGTCGCCCGAGTCGATACCTAATTCGGCCTTGAGATTCTCGACCTGATCGGCCTTAAACATCAGGCGCGGCCCGTCGCGAAACTCGCGCAGCTTGCCGTCACGCGTGTAGTTCTTGATTTCGTCTTCGCTCTTGCCCAAGGCCTGTGTGGTCTCGTCGAGCGTGTAAAACATTTTTGCCATCATATCGGGTCACCTCTTAGATGTTTCTGCCTTGGTGTTGCTGTCTCTTATTCAAGTCTCTGGCGATTTTAGCACGTCGGTTCGAAAAACACACGTCGGGCGTTCGCTGACGGCAGGCG
>JBBQKP010000108.1:0-11113 GCA_038326995.1 Tepidisphaerales bacterium | reverse complement strand
CGGCGGTGATGTACGGCGCGAACGCGGCGGGTAAGTCGAACCTCGTGCGGGCGATGAAGTTCGCGCAATCGATGATCGTTCAGGGGGAAAGGCATTTGGCCCCGTCAACAGTGCGATTCCGCTTTGACGAGGCGTTCGGATCAAAGCCGAGTTCTTTTGAATTCCGATTTCTGACATTAGGACAAGTATTTACTTACGGCTTCGACATTGAGCTAAGAGACATTCGTGCAGAATGGCTGACTGTGCTCGTCGATGGCGAAGATCAGATTATTTTCGAGCGTGATGATAAGGGTAAGACACATCCCGGCGAGAAGGCATCAGCACTGTTCCCCAAAGATAAAAAAATCGGCGAGTTTCTTGCTGCCATGGAGTTGCTTCCGCTCAGGACGACTCAACTGCTTTTGACCCGAGTTGCGACCTTTCCGAGTGAGTTTCTCGGAAGAACTTTTAAGGCCGTTCTCGGTTGGCTGACCAAACAGTTGCTCGTGCTGTTGCCGGACCCTCGCAGTTCGGATCTGCTTGACCGACTGCATGAGGATTCCGCATTTCGACAGTTGGCAGAGAACTTTCTAGGAGCCGTAGGTACCGGCGTTGGGGGCCTGGAGTTCGAAACCGAAGAAGTTGACCTCGAAGGTCCGCGCGCACATTTCGGGTCAATTAGGAATCCCCGGCGATTGCATGGCGTCAAGCCAAAGCCCAATGATCCTGCGCGCGGGATTCGCCGGCAGCTTCTTGCGATTCACCCGTCGAGTGATTCCCCGGCAACGCTCCCCTTCTCTGAGGAATCGGATGGGACGATCCAACTGCTCCATCTGATGCCCGTCCTCGCCTCGGTGCGCAAGGGAACGAAAGTGGTGGTGATCGACGAGCTCGACCGCAGCCTCCACCCGCTGATCTGCTGGGAGTTCATCCGCCTGTTCAGCGAGACGGCACCAGGTGCGCACAAGCAGTTGATCGTGACGACGCACGAAGCGCACCTGCTAAACCAAGATTTACTTCGGCGGGACGAGTACTGGTTCGTCGAGAAGGACAAACGTCAGCAGACGCAGCTTGCCTCGCTGTCGGACTTTAAGGTGCGAAACGACTTGAAAATCGAAAAGGGCTACCTTCAGGGCCGATTCGGCGCGATCCCCTTTATTGGTTCCATGGCAGAGATCGAAAAACTTCTGAACCCGCCAGTCGCCGATCAGGAGCCCTCATGCCCAAACGACAACGCCCGCTGAATCGCGATTCGCAAACGCTGCGTGACGCGAGCTTGATCGTCATCGCGTCGGAAGATACTCACGCGGTACAGCGTTACTTCGACCGCTTCAAACCGCGCCGCGTGCAGTTCCGCGTTATCCCGACGGAGGACGGTCGGTCGTCGCCTAAAGCAATCGTCGATCGGCTGGATGCCTATCGGGCTGAGTTCAAGATCGGTGCTGACGACGAATTATGGTACTGCGGCGATATAGATCATTGGGCCGAAGGCAATCACATCGCAAACCTCAATGCAGTGCTCTCGCACTGCCACACGCAGGGTTATCCAGTGGCTCTAAGCAATCCGTGTTTTGAACTATGGCATCTGCTCCATTTTGAGGACGGACCCGGTACTGCACTCGATTGTAAGGCGGTCTGTGAACGACTACAGGTGGTCGCGGGGGGTTACTCCAAGTTGAACGGCTACAATGCACAAATCAGCGCAGAGCATGTTTTACAAGCCGTCGCTCGCGCCGAGTCCGGTGACACGGCTCCCCGCATGCCGAACAATCCGGCGACGCAGGTTCATCGCATTGTGAAATCGATGGCAGCTCGCCAATCTATCGTGCTTCAGTGAAAGCGAGCTTTTTTGACCATCTCCAAAACGGACGATCCTGTTCCGAGAACACCCAATTGTCGTCATGTCTTCGCGTCGGGTTGTTCTTACGAATTCACAAGCCGGCGCTGCGGATAGAGCCCGGCCAATTCTTCGTCGCTCGCCTCGCCCGCGATGAAGCGTTTGACGGTCGTATCGGTGCTGCGTTTGATGTCATCGACGCTGCCGTCGAAGATGAGCTTGCCGTGGTAGAGCATGACGATGCGTGAAGCGACTTTGAACGCGCTGGTCATGTCGTGGGTGACGATGATGCTGGTGACGTCGAGTTCGTTGCGGAGCTTGAGGATGAGTTCGTTAATGACGTCGGAGCGGATGGGGTCCAGGCCGGTCGTGGGCTCGTCGTAGAGGATGACCTGCGGGTCGAGAGCGATGGCGCGTGCGAGGGCGATGCGTTTTCGCTGGCCGCCCGAGAGCTGTGCGGGAAATTTCGGGCCCACGTCGGGCAGGCCGACCATGGCGAGTTTTTCTTTGACGACGGCGGCGATTTCAGCGGGCGATTTTTTTGTATGTTCGACGAGCGGGAAGCCGATGTTGTCGCCGCAGCTCATGGAGTCGAACAGCGCGCCCATCTGGAAGAGGAAGCCGAATCGTTTTCGCACTTCGACGAGTTGCATGTCGGACATGTTGTCGGTTCGTTTGCCGTCGAAGAAGACTTGGCCCGAGTCGGGCTTGAGGAGCCCGACGATAATTTTGAGCATGACCGACTTGCCCGAGCCCGAGGCGCCGAGCACGACGAGTGATTCGCCCTTTTCGATTGTGAGCGACACGCCGTCGAGCACGACGAGCGGGCCGAAGCTTTTGTGGATGTCTTTCAGTTCGATCAGCGGCACGGCGTGGATCATGCCTGAATCCGAGCGGTGGGTCCAATGCGGCATGCGTGCATCAATTCTTTTAGGAACGATGCGGTGGAAATTCTTGTGAGGTTCTTGTAAATTAATGTAAAACGTAAGGAATAAACCGGCGGATCGCCTCATAGTTCAACTGTTAGGCGTTATGACTTGACCGATTCACATACTTTACTGGAAGGTTGACCCGATGAGACCCACAAAACTCCATGCACCACGGCATGTGTTATCTGCTTCACGCACGTCGAGTGCGTTCACACTCGTTGAGCTCCTGGTAGTCATTGGGATTATCGCAGTGCTGATCTCGATTTTGCTCCCGGCCATCAGCAAAGCGCGAGAGTCTTCGCGGATTACACAATGCCTGAGCAACATCAGGCAGATCGGCCTGACGACGATCATGTACATCAACGAGAACCGCGGACTTCTTCCGGATGCGGAATATGTGAATGGCGGCGACAGCCCGCTTTCGCCTGCATACAACGGCCTTCCCGCTTACTCGCCTCTGCCATACCAGCCCTTTGGTGTTGCCAGCGATGCTTATGTGCTTCCGACCATCGGCACGGCACTGGCACCTTATCTGAGGGGGAAGGCGTCGAACCAGTGGACCTGCCCATCAGCGATTCCTGCGACAGAAGGCGGTGACGAAGGATACGAAGAGCGCGGAACGGACCCAATCGCCGGGGCGGGATCAGACAATTACTGGAGACCGAACTATTTCTATATGTGCACAAAGGGCTACACCGACTGGGGCACGCTCGCTCCGGGTGGCGGCGGTAACGACGGCTGGCGCGGTGGCGACTGGACCGTCCGCAATGTCGCGGGCTTGAAGGCGACTTCGCTTCGGTCAGTGACGCGTCAAGGCGCTTCAGACGTCGTGGTCTTCCTTGAATACAAGAGCTTCTACCACACGCGTAGTCGAAAAGATGTCTACGACTTGGTGGACGGTGAGCAGGACAAATATGCGAGCAACTATAGCTTCCTCGACGGCCACGCCGAGACTCGCCGATTCGTTGACCTCAACGGGTATCTGGCTCAACTCCACAACCCGATCAAACAGCGATGGTTTGGTGTCGACTGGGCTACGAATTCCCCGGAATATTTTGTCGACTACAGCCTCAGAGGTTACTAATGGCTAGTAGATGAACCTCCAAGTGTCGAGCGGAAAGTATTTCAAAACCAACTGTCTGACGATAGTTGACAACCGCACTAGTCTTTGGCTAGTGCGGTTGTCATAAAGTTGGCGGTAAGACTCGGTGGATCATTCTGTGTAGCGTATTCTCCGACATGTATTCTCAGTGACGTATTCTCAGTGACGTATTCTCCGACGTGTATTCTCAGTGACGTATTCTGGATCACTTATTGATGGACTCTCTCTATGGACTTCATTTACTGGGTCGTCTCGCGCGACTGCAATCAAACCTGCCCGCACTGTTACAACGACTCGGGTCCGGGTGCGCCCGGACTCACGCTCGATCAGATCGATCGTGTCGTCGCTAATCTTCCGGACCCGGCCCGCGTGCCCATCGATCACATCATGATCTCGGGCGGCGAGATTCTGGTCTGGCCCGAACTGCTGTTCCATACGCTTTCCTCGATCTACAAAAAGTTCGGTGATGCGACTGAACTTATGGTGCAGACCAACGGCGACCTGCTCGACGAGGCGACGCTCGACCGCCTGGTCGATCACCACGTCTCAAGAGTCGACATCGCCAGTCAGGATAAGTATCACAAGGCCGTCTCCGTGCGCAGAAAGCCCGAAGTCATGGCTCTTCTGAATTCACGCGGGTATGTCGAAATGCCGTACGCCGGCTGGAAGCCTCTGGCAGAGCGGCAAAAGACCAGCGCGTTCTGGGGCGCGACCGAAGACCTGTGGATCGGCCCGCTCTGGCCGCGTGGCAGGGCGATGAAGAACGGCCTGAGCAAGGCGTCCGCGACCGACAAGTTCTGCTCGCTCTGGTCGGGCGGACAAAAATTCCTCGACTACAACTTCCCGCGCGGCCACGGCAATGAGGTCAGCCTCCAACTCGCCGACCTCTACCCCTGCTGCCAGATGACGTGTCGGCCGCTGGGCAGTCTGCTCGAAACGCCGCTTCTCGATATTCTCGATGAGTGTGCGAAGAACCCGGTGTTTCAAGCCATCAACCAGGGCGCACCCCAGCGCATGGGCGAATCTCTGGGCGTCACACAGGAATACGCCGAGAAGCGAACGCTCGAGCTCGGCAATGAGTGTCTCTGGTGCGACGAATTCTTCGCGGAGCATGCCCCGGGCTTACTCCACACCAAGCCGACATCGACGACGCGCGGATTGGTTGATGTGACCATCGCCAAGTCGCCGCGAAAATTAAAATCAGCTATCACATCAGCTGTCGCATCGGCTATCACATCAGCTGTCACATCGGCGTCAGATCGCAGCGTTGAGAATATCGGCACGAGTGTCAACGTATGAGTTCACGCACGAGTGACCAGGCCCTGCGCCCGCTCATGGGGCGTGTCGTCTTCGCGTGGGTTTTCGGTGCGACATGGTTCTCCATTCTCGCCGGAGCGCCGTTGGTCCGGTTTGGCAACGCACTTCAGCTCAGCGAACTCAGCTGGGGGCTGATCAATGCGTTGCCCTTCGCAGCAACGCTGCTCTCAATTCCCGCGAGCATTTTGATCGACCGCACGGGCCGCGTGAAGTCGATGTTCATGTTCGCCGGCTATTTGCAGAGACTCGCGTGGCTAACGCTCTCGATTCTCCCGGGCGTCCTGATTCTGGGCTTCGGCGTCAAGCCCAGCACCGTCGGCGTGTGGATTTTCGTACCCTTAATTTGCGTGGTTTCTCTGGCGACGGCGATCGGCATCCCCGCGTGGATCAGTTGGATGTCGATTCTCGTTCCCGCCAGGATCAGGGGGCGATACTTCGCAGAGCGGGCACGCTGGGGAATCATCGCGGCCGTCCCGATTTCCTTGCTCGCGGGAATCTTGCTCGACTATTTCGCCCCCGCCGTCGCTAATGCTTCTGCCGCCGGAGAAATCGCCGCCAACACTTTCGGCCCGGCCGAGCGAACGACGCTTATCGTCTGTTCCCTCCTGTTTGTCGGCTTCGGCATTCTTGGTTTGATCGACATCCTCATCTATCAGACCATTCCATTGGCGCGAACAATTCCGATCCAGACACAAAAAGTCGGCGTGATGTCGAATCTGCTTTCGACGTTGAAAAACCAGCGGTTCGTCGTGTTCACGTTGGCCGCCGCCGTGGTATCGCTGGCGACTGCGCCGATGGGATTGTTCACCACGCGGTTCGTGGTCGAGCGGCTATCGGTCGGCTCACTGCAGGTTCAGATCATGCTCGTTGTCTTGCCGATGGTTGCACAGTTTCTGGCGTATCCGATTATTGGTCGCTGGGCGGATCGTCACGGCATCAGGCCGCTGGTCATCATGGGTGCGGTCGGGCTCGTGCCCGTCGGTCTGGGCTGGGTCTTCGTCTCTCAGGAACTCATCTGGCTCGGCTACATTCTTTCCGTCTCCGGCATCCTGCTGGGCACCATGCTCGATGTCGCGGGGCTCAATCTCCTTTTAGAAGTCTCGGGCTCTCGAAATCAGAAGGGCTCAAAGGACACGCGCGTTGGAACGGCCGTCGCCACCCCCGCCAGCGTCTTTGTTTCCGTTAATCACGTGATCGTGAATGTGGGCGGCATCGTCGGCAGTCTCGCCGCGGCCTACTTATTGCAACAGACCAAGGGCATGGTGTGGGATGGACCCGGTGCGTTGCCGAAACTGACGGACTTCCACCTGCTCTTCATCGCCAGTGCGGGCCTGCGTCTCGCCGCCGCGCTTGTGGTGCTGGCGCTCTTGCGTAAGCGAAGCTGATCGACCGCAGATTGCGACTTTCTACCGCCGGCCGCGTCGCAATCGCGGCTACACTCCTTCCATGCTTCCTGTCCTCACCCGTCCCGCGCTCTTCGTCACCGGCACCGACACCGACGTGGGCAAGACCGTCATCACCGGCGCGATCGGACAATGGTTCCATAAGTTCGGCCTGCGCGTGGGCGTGTGTAAGCCTGTTGCAACCGGTTGCACGCGACAGCGCGAGGGGCTTGTGAGCGAGGATGCGGAGTTTCTCGCTTCGACTTGCGAATCGCGTCATCCGCTGGATTTAATCTGTCCGCAAAGGTATGCAGAGCCGCTCGCACCCGCGGTGGCGGCAGAGCGTTCCAGGACGCCGATCGAGTGGCAAAGCATTCAGGCGGCGCTCGAAACGATGCAGCGCGACAGCGACGTCATGCTCGTCGAAGGCGCGGGCGGAATTCTCGTGCCGATGGACGAGCGGCACACGATGCTCGACGTGGCGCGCTGGCTCGGCGTGCCGGTGCTTATCGTCGCGCGGGCGGGATTGGGAACGATCAACCACACGCTGTTGACCATCGCGGCACTCAACGCGGCCGGGGTCAGCGTCGCGGGCGTCGTGATCAATCGCTATCCCGCGGAATCGCCCGACGTCGCGAGCGAAACCAATCCGCATATGATCGAGCGCTATTCGGGAGTACCCGTGCTGGCGATCGTGCCCGAATCGCGTTTGAGTGGCCCGACGATTCCGCCCGACATCGCCGCCGCCATCGACACGTGCGACTGGTCGCGAATCGTCGGCGTTCGCATGACGCTGAACGACGTGCCGCGAAGCCGATCGAGACCGGCGAGGCTAAGCTAATTTGTTTGTGTCCAAGGTCTGATGCAACGGCCGAAAACGGGCTACTGCTTCTCGACGCTCATGTTGTCTCGGTGCACGACCTCATCGTATCCGGCGTCGGGTGCTGAGACGCGAATGTCGCTGGTGCGTTTGCCCATGATCCGCTGAACGTCGTCACTCGAGTAATTTGATAAACCTCGCGCGACGGATGTCCCATCGCCGCGGCGGATGTCGATGACGTCGCCTACGCCGAACGAGCCTTCGACGCGCACAATGCCCGCGGGAAGCAGGCTTTTTCCTTGCGTAAGAATCGCACGAATTGCGCCGTCATCGAGCACGACCCACCCGCGCGGCCTGGCCGTGCGAAGCCATCGGCCGATACCGACGCTGCGACTCTTTCGCCCCGGCACGAACCACGTGCCGACATCCTCGCCGCGAATAATCCGCAGCAGCACGTCGTCCGTTCGCCCGTGTGCGACCACCAGAAGCTCGCCGCTGCCGGTGACGATCCGAGCGGCCTCGAGCTTGCTGTTCATCCCGCCGCGACCGAGCGGACTCTTGCCCGGCTGTAACAACCGCTGCGCATCGGCGATGTCGTGAATCACCGGGACGCGCTCTTTGTTCTCATCCAACACGCCCGGCACGACGGACAACAGCACCAGCGCATCAGCGCGGATCGACTGGCACACCAACGCCGCCAGGATGTCGTTGTCGCCGAAGCTGATGCGAACGAGTTCGTCGGTGCTGAGCGTGTCGTTTTCGTTCAGCACGGGGACTGCGCCGAGATCGTGAATCGCGTTGAGGGCGTTGCGCAGGTTCAGGAATCGCTGGCGATGGTCGATGTCGTCGCGTGTCAAAAGAACCTGTGCCACTTTCAGGCCCAGGGGCGAGAACGCCTGTGCCCAGGAGTCCATCAATCTGCGCTGGCCGACGGCGGCGACGGCCTGAAGCGACGGCACGTCGACCGGCCTGCGCGTGATGCCCAGCTCCGCCATGCCCGAGCCCAGCGCACCCGAACTCACGATCGTTACGCGCACGCCCGTCGCGCGAAGGGCAGCGACCTGCCTGGCGATCTGTGCGACATACGCGTCGTCGAGCTGGTGGCTGGCATCAGATAGGACTTGCGTGCCGAGCTTGACGACGACCGAGCGTATATCGCGGACCAGAGCGGTGCGATCCAAAGGGGGTTGCAAAGGAATTTCCGTCGTCATGGGGCGACGAGTGTATACGCTGGGGCGATTTGCCGCTCGATAGTCGCTCGCTCGGCTTCTTCGCGCGGACTCGCGCTCATTCCCGCGTAGCCGCCAGCTTGCTGGCGCTTGATGTGCAAGTGGAGTCCGACAAAGCCCCAGCAAGCTGGCGGCTACGCTTGGAAAAGAAGTTCATTTCTAATTGCTCGCACCACGGGTTCAAGGTGACATTCGCTCGATCTGTCGAGTCGTACGTGCCACCAAAAACATCAACTGCTACAAAATGGAGACCTGACAAAGGCTAGGCAACCGATTCTTCCTGCGTATTGGAAGCCACGACCTCATCGGGAACCTGCTTGATGACTGGCAACTGCCAGGAATCATGCAGGCTGAGCTTCCCGGCCGGGAGCATGTTGTGAGAGCGGCTGGACCGCTTGCTCTGGTAAATCTTTTTGCGTGCGAGATAGAGCAGTTCTTCACTGATGCGGCGATGCCTGGCCATCATGTCGGCGAGCAGCGCGAGCACGCCCATCAAAAAGCTGAGCGTGATGAGGATGCCCGACACGACGATCAGGCTGGTGAACGGACTGGTTCGCGGCCGACCTTCGAAGAGCGTGTAGAAATAATATCCCAGCACAAAAAGCCCGAGCAAAGCGCCGGTCGAAAGAAGAATCAACCCGATGCCGCCGAAAAATTTCAGGGGCTGAATGTCGCGCATGGCGCGCATGATGATGGGGAAGGAATTGCTGGCGTATTTGATGACCGAACCCGCGACGCGGCTCTTGCCGTGCTCGCGAACGCCTCGGACGGCGAGCGGCACTTCCGAAATCCGCATGCCCTTGCCGAAGAGATCGATGAAACATTCCTGCGTGTAGGTGTAGCGCCCGAACAGCGTCAGGCGATAGGCGGCCTCGCGTGAGAAGGCGCGGAAGCCGCACGAAACGTCGCTGAAATTCGTGCCGCCGCAGACCCAGTTGATCAGCCGCGTCACGACGCGATTGCCCCAGAACTTAACCTTGGGCATAGTGGGCCAGAGCTCGGGGTTTTTGAAGCGTGAGCAGGTGACGAAGTCGGCGTCGTCCAAGAGGATCGGCCGGACGAGGTGACGGATGTCGTCGCTGTTGAATTGGCCGTCGCCGTCGATGTTGCAGATGATGTCGGCGTTGCGGCGCATCGCGCGTTCCATGCCCGCCTTGAACACACGCCCCAGGCCGGGCCGGCCGTGAACCGAAACGACCATCGCCCCCGCCTGCCTTGCGAATTCGGCGGTGCGGTCGGTCGAGCCGTCGTCCATCACGATCACTTCGACCTCGTCAATTCCAGGAATATCAAGAGGCACGGATCGAATGACGCGCGCGATGGTCTTGTCTTCGTTCTGCGCAGGAATCGTCACGACCAGTTTCATTTTTGTGCTTTGCTTCTTGAAAAATCCGGTTCGTCCTGGACGAGAACCTTTTGGATGGATCGAATGATGCTAGACAACCCGGGGCGGTCGTCAATCAGGACGCACCTGTGACTTATCGACGCCCAGGCACAATTGGCATTACCGATACAGTCGGCCACCGTCCGGAGCGGCGGTATAGCGGGGCAATGCCAAGACAAGACGCGCCTCGCGCTGCTACACTTCGACTATGGTTCAACGACGTCTCACTCGCAAAATCACGCTGGGTGACAAAACACACACGCCCGTGTCGATTGGCGGGGATTCGCCGATCGCGGTGCAGTCAATGACCAGTTGCTACACACATGATGTGGATGCGTGCGTGCGCGAGATTCAGAAGCTCGCCGCCGCCGGTGCGGATGTCGTGCGAGTCGCCGTGCCGGAGAAAAAAGACACCGCGGCCCTGAAGGACATTTTGCCGCAGGTCACCGTGCCGATCGTCGCGGATGTGCATTTTCACTTTCAAAGAGCACTCGAGGCCATCGACGCGGGCGTCCACAAGATTCGCCTGAATCCGGGAAACATCTCAGACGCCGACCAGGTGCGCGATGTGATTCAGGCATGTAAGGCGAAGAAATTGCCAATCCGCATCGGCGTGAACGAAGGCTCCATCATCGAGCGCCGCGACAAGCAGCTTCGCCTGAAAGAGCTCGGCAAATATTTCTCCGACAACAAGTTCGGCCATCTTCTTGCGATCTGCATCACCAAGATCGAAGAGTATCTCGACGTGTTTCAAAAGGAAGATTTTCACGACATCGCGATCAGTTGTAAGAGCATCGACCCGCTGTTCGTGATCGCCGCATATACCGAAATCAGCAAACGTTTTGACTACCCGCTTCACCTTGGCGTCACGCACGCGGGCCCGAGGGAGACGGGCGCGATTCGCAGCATCGTGCCGCTCGGGCACTTGCTGCTCAACGGCATCGGCGACACCGTTCGCATCAGCTACGCGAGCGACCCTGTATACGAAGTCGAGGACGCACTGGAACTGCTCTACTGTTTGGGAATGCGCACGCGTATCGGCGCGGAGCTGATCGCCTGCCCGACGTGCGGCAGAATTCAGGTGGATTTGTTCACGCTGACCCAGCAGGTAAGGCAAAAGCTGAAGGAGGAAAT
>JBBQKP010000107.1:0-11139 GCA_038326995.1 Tepidisphaerales bacterium | reverse complement strand
ACGGTCTGAAATCGCCCGAGCCACAGCGAAAGCCCGAAGCACAAGATGATCGCGATCAGCCAGCCTCGACTGATAGGACCTTCGGCGCGAATCCACACCATCAGCACGCACGCGAAAATGATCAGCGTCAAGATCAGCGTCATGATCAAACCGCCCGGGCCGACGTAGATCGGACTCATCTCCGCGATCAGGCCGCTGGCGACCATCGGATCCGATTGGGCGTAGTTGACGGCCGAGTCGATCACGCCAGGCAGCATCGGCGTCATGAGCAAAGCAATTGCACACATCACGACGAGTGCGATTGCCCGGCGCGGGTGAGTAGGCCAAGCATCAAACGCGGCACACGCGACGATCATCAGCAGGACAAACGCATACAGATGAATGTTCGTCGCCAGCACCATGATGACCGGCACGAACCAGACGGCGCGCGTGCTGAACTTTTGCTCGCGATCTCGCAATAACAGCCAAACCGACGTCGCGATCAGCAGAAGCACCATCGACACCGGCCGAAATGATTGCATCGGCAGCAGAAGAATCAGGGCCAACGCCGTCGCGACAATTGATGCCAGAAATTTGCCGCTGACGATTCGGCACGACATCGCGATGAAGACAACAGTCATCCCCGCCATCAGTGCATCGACCAGAACGCTGAGGCGCCAGCCGCCCAGGTTCCATATCAACAGCATGAAGAGTTCGCCGAGCCACGAATAGGGCGTCCACGGGCGATCGATGGAGTTGAAGCTCAGTGTGTCGTTGATCGGGCCGACGCCGTCGTGAAGGAGTTGCTGCGCGACTTGCAAGTGCCAGAACGTGTCGGGGTCGAATGCGTCGTTGAGGATCGTCTTTCCCGCCGCGACGAGTGCGAGCATAAAAATCGCAAGCATGAAGCCGCAATTAAAACTCTGTGTGGAAGATGAGCAAGCATCAGAGCGCACACTGTTTTATCGGATGAACCAGCCGCGCGCTTGCGTTGATTTACTCTGTGATTACAGCGAATCGCGAATTCGCTGGTGACTCATCACGCGCCACGTCGGCGCGGTATTGCTGGCGACATCAGCAAAAAGAACGTCGAGCTTATCGGGGCTGATTCCCCACAGGCCGAATAGTTTGACGCCGGGCGTATCGATCAGTCGTGCGGAAAGTTCGGGTAGGTCGTAATCGCGTGCGGAGGTGGTGGTGTGTTTGCCCTTGTCGTTGACGGCGCTGACCTCGCCGATGCGAAGATCGATTCGCGGCGCGACGGACCGGACCAGTGACGATTTTCCCACGCCCGAGTGCCCCGCCAGCACGGTGATTTTTCCAGTCAGCGCTGCCCGCAGGTCATCAATTCCGCGGCCGGTCTCGCAGCACGTTGCCAGGGTGCGAATGCCCATCGACGCGTAGTGCGCGATCGCGCTGCGCCATGCGGGATACTCGGCCTCGTCGTCGGTCTCCTGCGGCAATTCCGCGTCGTCTAAATCGAGCTTGTTGATGCACACGATCGGCTCGAGTCCGCCCAGACTGGCCGCGACGAGCATGCGGTCGATCAGGCCCCACTTGGGTCTTGGTTGTGCGACGGCGGCGACGATCAGAACTTGCTGCGCGTTGGCCACGATCGGATGACAGTCCATAGCCTTAAAGCTGTCGGCGCGGGTGAGAAGTGAAGTGCGATCTTCGACGGCTTCCACGACGGCTTCGGGCACGCCGGGCGAGGAATCGGGAACGAGCCTGACCCGAACGATGTCGCCGACGACCACGCGCGTATCGCTGATGCGCTGCAACGTTTTCTTCACGATCGCGTTCACCAGGCGGCCGCCTTCGGAGAGTTCAACGGCGCAGTAAACACTGTGCACCTGCTTGACGCGGCCGGTCGAGAGAGACGAGCGATCAAGATCGAGCGCGGATTTATCGAGACGCATCTGCGAGGTTCGACTGGTCTTATTTTGCTGGCCGAACTTACTGCGGCGGGAGAATTGCTGACGCGTGTCGGAGGCGTGGTCGTCGATGTCCCCGCCGAAAAGTTGGCGGGTAAGTTCGTGCGCGGTCACTCTTGGCTTGCGTTTGGACATGGGTCAGTTCATCAGTCGGTCGGTCGTGACCTTGAATGATAGCAGAAACAAAAAACGAGCGGGTGAAGCGGATGACGGTGGCGAAGTGTTGCGTCGCGCCCGCGTTCGCACCTATGGTGTGGTGATGCCCAATTCGCTGCCCGTCATTTATGAAGAGATGGAAAAGAAGGAGAAGTGCGGCCTGTTCGGCGTGTGGGGGACTGCCGACGCCGCCGCCATCGCCTACGCGGGCATCTTCGCGCAGCAGCACCGCGGGCAGGAAAGCGCCGGCATCGTGACGAGCGATGGCAAGGAACTTCGCGGCCATGCGGGCATGGGTTTGGTCGCGCAGGTCTTCACGCCGCGAATTCTCGCCGAAGAACTGATCGGCCGCGCCGCGATCGGCCACGTGCGATATTCCACCACCGGCTCGAGCAAGCTCTGCAACGCGCAGCCGCTCTTGCGAGAATACGTGCTCGGGCCCGTCGCGGTTGCTCACAACGGAAACCTCATTAACGCGGCGCTCCTTCGCGATGAATACGAAGCACACGGCTCGATTTTTCAAAGTACGACCGACACCGAAGCGATCGTTCATATGCTGGCGAATCCGGAGCATTTGGCGCGAGCCGATCCATTGCCGGCCGTGCTGAGGCAGTTGCAGGGTGCTTATTCTCTGCTGTTTTTGTTTCCTGATCGTATGGAAGCCGTCCGCGACCCGTGGGGCATTCGCCCGCTTTCGATCGGCCGACTTCCCGGCGGGCAATATGTCTTTGCGAGTGAGACCTGCGCGTTTGATGTGATCGGCGCGGAGTTTGTTCGCGACGTCTTGCCGGGCGAAATCGTCCGCGTCGATGACAGCGGACTGACGTCGCGAATTTTCGAGCAGCCGGCAGAGCTTGGGGCGAGATGCGTTTTCGAGCACGTGTATTTCGCCAATCCAAGTTCCAACGTGTTCGGGCAAAACGTTCACCGCATTCGTGAGGCGATGGGCAGGCAGCTTGCGCGGGAGAGCGCGGTCGATGCCGACTGCGTGATTCCGATGCCCGATTCGGGTCGAAGTGCGGCATTGGGTTTTGCCAAGGAAAGCAGGATTGAGTTCGAAGAAGCGATCGTGCCCAATCGCTTTGTGGGTCGGACATTTATCTTGCCCAACCAGAAAGACCGCGACCGTGCGGTGAATCTGAAGCTCAACATCATCGCCGAGCTGGTGAAGGATCGTCGTGTGATTGTGGTGGATGATTCGGTGGTGCGAGGCACGACCACGCGATCGAAGATGCGAGCGCTCAGGCGTGCGGGTGCGAAAGAGATTCACCTTCGAATCAGTTGTCCGCCGATCAGGCATCCGTGCTTTTACGGCATTGATTTCGCGACGCCCGGCGAGCTGATTGCGCACAACCGAACGGTGAAGGAGATCGCCGATTTCGTCGAAGTCGATAGCCTGGCGTATCTCTCGCTCGAAGGGATGCTGGGGTGCGTGCAAACGCCCGCCAAGGATTGCTGCACCGCGTGCTGGACGGGCGAATACAAGATTCCCGTTGACAATCCGGTGTCGAAGTTCAACTTCGAAAGGCGTCAGCTCAAGATGTTTTAAGTGCGATGATGATGAGCGTTCTCAATGGACAGCTCTATCGACATCGTGTTCGCTTACGCGTAACAAACAGACATGGCAGGTCATAGTCACTGGAACAACATTCAACGCCGAAAGGGCGCGGTCGATAAGAAGCGCGCCAAGGTCTGGGGCAAGATCGCGAAGAAGATCATGGTCGCCGCCAAGCGTGGTGCGGATATTTCGATGAATCTTTCGCTTCGGTACATCGTGGACGACGCCAAGGCCGCGAATATGCCCAAGGACACGATCCAGAAGGCGATTGATAAAGGCTCGGGCGCATCAGGAACCGACAACTTTGAAGACGTGACCTACGAAGCCTACGGCCCGGGCGGCGTTGCGATGATTCTCGAAGCACTCACCGACAATCGAACGCGAACCGCCAGCGATCTGCGTACGATTTTCGACCGTTCGGGCGGAAATCTGGCGACGACCGGATCGGTGTCGTTTCAGTTTAGCAAGGTCGGCATCATCACGGTCAAGTCGGATTTGGTATCTGAAGAACGGCTGATGGAGGTCGCACTCGACGGCGGGGCGCAGGATGTTTTGAACCACGGCGAGGTGATTGAAGTGCACACCGCGCCCACCGATTTTCACAGGATCAAGGATGTCATCGAGACGGCGAAGATCGCGATCGAGAACGCGCAGCTCACGCGACTGTCTTCGACGTCGGTGGTGCTCGACGGCGACATGTCTGCGAAAATGAACAAGCTTTTGGACAACTTAGAGGACAACGACGACGTGCAGGATGTGTTTCACAATGCGGAGATGCAGTAGCTGAAAGTGGAGAGTCGAGCGTGCGCAAAACAGAGTTCAAGCGTGTCGTGGGTGTGGATTTTTCGGGCGCGAAACGCGCGGGCGAAAATGCGTGGGTGGCCCAGTGTTTGGTTGTAGAGGACAAACTGAATCTCGTCTCGGTCAATTCGCTGGAATCGCTTTGCGGGTCGGCCCTGCGTGAGCCCGCACTGGCCTGGCTCGCGGAGTTTTCAAGCAAGCAGGACGAGACGCTGGTGGGCATGGACTTTCCGTTCGGCTTGCCGATCGAACTGGGCTGGACGACCTGGCCGGATCAGATGCGGGCCGTTGGTGAGTGGCAAAGCGCCGCGAATGATTTCGGCAGGGAATGCGTACGGCGAGCGCGATTGGTCGGCGAGAAAATGCACATCAGGCGGCTCACCGATCGACTCACAAAAACGCCGTTCGATTGTTACCACTACCGGATCATCTACCAGACTTTTCATGGCATGCGCGACGTGCTGGGCCCGCTTTCGAAGGTTGCTGGAGTCTCGATTTTCCCCTTTCAACCCGTCACAGAATCGACACGCGCGGTGGTCGTCGAGGCTTGCCCGGGCAGTACGCTGAAAAGATGGAAACTTCCGCACCAGAACTACAAACAGCCCGGCGGCGGGGCGCTGTTGCCTCGACGCCTCGCGACTCGAAACGAAATTCTCGACGGGCTTAGCGATCGACTGAAGTTTTCCGAGTCACAGCGCAGGACCATGGTTCGCAACCCCGGCGGAGATGCGATGGACGCGGCGATCGCAGCGGCAGGAGCGTGGGAAGCTTTTTGCTCGATCGACCCGGCTGAAATCCGTAAAGATGCGCGGTTTCCCGAGGAGGGAATGGTGCTGGCGTGACCAACGATGAATTCAGTGCAGTTCCGAAACGGGGGATTTCTCTTCGTAGGTTTTGTTCCGAAAACGAGAAGGCTTGCCAGCCGAACCAGAGCTTGGAAATTCCGAGCCGTCGATTCGGGAAAGAATAAAATAGTTAGGACCGCTGCTGTCCTTGGAAGACGATTTCCTCGAAGGGCTGAACGACGACGAACCCTTCGCCGCGGAAGGCCATCTGCAAACTCTCGCCGCTGCCGCGACCTATGAAGGTTTTTAGGCTGATGTCGGTTTTGAATTCCGGGGTGAGTGATCCGCTCCAGGCGACGGTGGCGTTGGGGTCGGTGAAGACGGGCTGCTGCGGGGTGACGCGAAGGGTGATGGGCTCGTAGTGCGTCGTAATGGCCAGGAGTCCGGTTCCCGAGACTTTGATATTAAGCAGTCCGCCGCTCATCATCGCGGCCACTTTTCGCATCATCTTGATTTCGAAAGTGAGGGCCGGATCGAATGCAAGAACGTCATTGCCGTTGACGAATAGCGATTCGTTCTGCAGTTTGAGCAGCGAAATTTTCTTACCCGAGTCTGCGAGATAGACCTTGCCTTGCCCCGTCGCCTTGGTCAGACGCGCGCCTTCGCCGCTGACGGCCTTCTTAAAGAATGCGCCGATCCCTTGTTCGAACACGCCTTCCCGCTCGAACTTGACGTCGCCGACGTAGGCGATCATCGACCCGGTCTTGGTCCACACGCTTCCGGCGAGGTTCACTTCCATGAGACGCTCAGTCTCGAGCTCAAACGTTCCGTGACCCAGGTCCTTCTGGGTCGTTCTTGAAGCGAATTCGGCGAGTGTTTGCTGAGGCATGCGAGGTAATGTAATCGCAAGCGAATTAAAACAAAAAGCCGGATGCTGAGGCTAGTCAACATCCGGCTTGAGGGGGTGACAAGTGGGTTTGGGAGAAAACCCGCTTTACACAACGGCACAGTCGGGACTCCGCGCCGTTGCACAGATCGCGTTCTGCGATTTTACACGTTTGGGGCGAAGGGTATCGCACCTTGCGAAAGTCCAGGGTCGATCTATTCGAGCGACCCTGGATGTGGTGAACGTATTGAGACTTGGAGAACGTCTCAGACTCGGTAATAGATCGTTAGGCATTCTTCGAACCCATGACTTAGGCGTTCTTCGAACCCATGACTTAGGCGTTCTTCGAACGACGTCGCAGGATGAGCATGCCTGCCGCCCCCAGAACCATCATGGTTGCTGGTTCGGGAACATCGCCCTGGAAGATTTCGATGTTGACGGGGATGCCGACGGCCTTCTTTTCGATCAGCGCGGAGCTCTGTGCCCCTGCGGTGACCTGAAGGATGTTGTTCAGGACGATCTTGACCTTGGTGATGCCCGAAGGGAGGTCGATGAAGAGGTTGCCTTCCCAAAGACGGCTCGCGAAGGAGTTGGCACCGAGGAAGGCGGGGAAGTTGGCGTAGTCGAAGGACGGTCCGAAGTGAGTGAAGTCACCTCCGGTGCCCAAAGTCGTTCCGATCAGCGGAGCTCCCGAGCCGGGAATGGTTTCAAGGACGGTGACGAACAGTGCACCACCCGCTGCCACGCCCGCGGAACCGCCTGCACCGGTGAGGACCTGGAAATCGCCTGCTTCGCGGATGCGAACAACGTCAATGTCTCTACGAAAGCCGACCAGAGGCTGAACGACTTCGATGTCGAACTCGAGGCGGTCGCTGACTTGGTTAGCGGCTCCGTTGGAAGCCTGAGCTCTGAAGTTTGAAGGGGAAAGAGCGATTCCGCCATTGGTAATTGAAGAAGGAGTACCGAAGAGGCCGTTGTCTGAACCACCGTTAGACCAGATGAACGAAGAGTTCGAGCCGTTGGGGACTGCCCACGGGATGGCCGGGGCTGCGAAGGTGGTTGCGGCGAAAGAAGAGGCCGCGATGGCGGCGACGATAGAAGCAGATTTGAGCGAACGCATTTTAGGAATCTCCCTTTTTCCAGAAAGAACTTGTCACCAGTTATCGAGCCTTCAGTACCCTCAGTACTAAAAGTCCGAGCCTCTTTAGGAGGCGAGCGACTTTCGTGGCGTCTGGAGCAGATCGTAAGACCTGTCGGGCTTTCGCCCTCGCTTTGAAAGTTGACCAGCCACTCGGCCGATCTCGCTAGTGTCGGGGTCCGAACCCGACGCTCGGAAATATATCAGGCCCTTTCGGAATTGCAAGCGGATATTCGGAACAATTTTCGGACGTAGTTCTATTAGACGTTGTAAATAAAACACTTACATAAATAAAAAATTCTGATTCCGCATATTTTTTTCTCTTGCAATCGGAATTTCCGCACGACTGAATTCCGATGTCCGATGTCGGAATTCCGCTTTTCCGGCGTTCTTCCGAACCGCCCCGTCGAACCTTAATTGCTTGCCAGTCAACGGTTGCGAATAGCCGCCGCTTGCGAGTGACTGGATTTCTCTCTTCCGATTCGCCGATGACCCCTCGGCGTAACTAGTATTGAGTGTGTGGCTTGGAGTGGAAGAGGGTGCCTTATTCGCGGCCTGGCCGCGGGAGGCTCTTATGCGGCGGAACTCTGGTTTTCATCGTTTTTCGGTTCGAATTCATCAATGTAGACGCGGATTTACACTCGCGGAGCTTTTAGTGGTCATCGCGATCCTTTCGCTCATGACCGCTTTACTCTTGCCCGCATTTGCACGAACGAGGGATATTTCCAGGCTCGTCAGTTGCGTGGCCAACCTGTCCCAGATCGGCCACGGCGTATCGATGTATGCCGCCGACAACGACGGCTGGCTCCCGCCCAGACAGATCGCACGCGCCGGCTTGCCGCTGGGCTGGCAGGGTCCGTCCGGATATGCCGCTCAAGGACTTGGGTGGGCGTCGGCTTTATCGAGCGATCCGCCGATCCTTGGCAAATACACGCAAAACACGCGGCTTCGTGACGGCGAAGCCGTTTACGTGGACGGCCTTGTTCCTGAGCGATCCATCTGGCGCTGTCCTTCTGACCAGCGCGACGACGACGGCGTTTCAAAGCCGTCCAGCTATGCCGCCAGTCCCATGATGGGCGAAATTCCCACTCCGATTGCCACGAGTTCGGGTCAACGGCCGCAGATCAAGCAATCCGAAGTGATTCGGCCGGATATAGAGCTGATGTTCGTCGATGCCCGCTGGAGGCTTTTTGAGCCGGGTTATGGGCAGGGTTTTGGTGCGACCGACTTGCCGTTCTTTGGCGTGCACGATCGCGAGCAACTGACCGCGCCGTTTACGATCGGCGCTCCGGGCTCGCTTTATTCATGGTCAAAGCGTCACAACAAAGGAGTGGCGAACGTGCTCTTCTTCGACGGCCACGTCGACGAATTTTCCAGTCTCTATAACGCCCAGATCGACGGCATCCTACGCGTGAGCCTCAACGGCTGGCGCACGCCGATCGTGCGTATTGAGTAAGGGAGGGTGAACAGAACCGGGCCTTCAGCGATCACACAAATCGGACTTGATCCGCGACTCGAATGGTGCTCTAGTCCGTTGTTCCGACACGTCTGCTGAATGGCGTGTGAGAGAACAACCCACAGCGGAGAATTTCCACCATGGCCCAGACGCTTCAATCTGATTCATTGCTCCCCCAATCACTTCCTTCCGGCGCAAAGCCCCTCAAGCTCGAGAACGGCAAGTTGAGCGTGCCCGATGTTCCGATCATCCCGTACATCGAAGGCGACGGAACGGGCCCGGACATCTGGCGCGCGAGTCAGCTCGTGTTCGATGCCGCCGTCGAGAAGGCCAGCTCGGGCAAAAAGAAAATCGCCTGGCTCGAGGTACTGGCGGGTGAAAAAGCGTTCGTGCAGACCAAGAACTGGCTGCCCGACGAAACCGTTCAGGCGTTCCGGACATACATCGTGGGCATCAAGGGCCCGTTGACTACGCCGGTGGGCGGGGGAATTCGCTCGCTCAACGTCGCTTTACGTCAGCTTCTTGATTTATATGTCTGTCTGCGTCCGGTCCGTTATTTCACGGGCGTGCCTTCCCCTGTGAAGAGGCCCGAAGACGTCGATATGGTCATCTTCCGCGAGAACACAGAAGACATTTACGCGGGCATTGAGTTCGCGTCGGGCACGCCCGAGGCCGCCAAGCTGCTGGCGTTTCTTCACAACGAATTTCCGAAGGAAAGCAAAAAAATCCGCTTCGGCAAGAATGAAAGTCAAATCGGCGGTCAAGTCGAAGTCGGGCTGGGCATCAAGCCCGTCAGCCGGCTCGGCACCGAGCGCCTTGTGAGGTCGGCCATCGAGTTCGCGATTCTGCACAAGCGCGCCTCGGTTACGATCGTCCACAAGGGCAACATCATGAAGTACACCGAAGGCGCGTTTCGCGATTGGGCATATGCCCTGGCGAAGAGCGAGTTCGGCGCGGTTGAAATCGACGGCGGGCCGTGGTGCAAGATTGCTTCGGGCAATCCCGGCGCGGGAATCGTCATCAAGGACGCGATCGCCGACATCACGCTTCAGCAGGTGATGACCAGGCCGAAGGATTTCGACGTCATCGCCACGCTGAACCTCAACGGCGACTATCTGAGCGACGCCTTGGCCGCGCAGGTAGGCGGAATCGGAATCGCGCCCGGCGCGAACATCAACTTTCTCACCGGCCACGCCATTTTCGAGGCGACCCACGGCACTGCGCCCAAATACGCCAACCAGGACAAGGTCAATCCCGGTTCGGTCATCTTGTCGGGCGAAATGATGCTGCGGCATCTGGGCTGGCACGATGCGGCTGACCTGATCATCAAGGGCATCGAAAAGGCGATTGGCGCCAAGACCGTGACCTACGATTTCGCCCGACTCACAGAAGGCGCGAAGGAAGTGAAGTGCAGCGAATTCGCAAAAGAAATCGTGAAACACATGTAGCAGTTGCATCGTCTTTCAAATAGCAAAACGCCCACGCGAGGCTTCGCGTGGGCGTTCTCAATCGTGCCTGATAGTCCGCCTTGCTTTCAACAGTTTTGGCGGATGATTCTCAAATACCCTGATGCGACCTCGCAGTAAGCCCTATTAATCTAAAATGATGAAGAATCAATTTCAACGAGTCCGCCGCGGAATGGTCAGTCAAAATAACAGACAGCTTGTCGAGCAGCTCGAGCAGCGCGTTCACCTGTCCAGTGCCGCTGAAGGTGTTCGAATCACCGAGACGGTTCAGGGGCTTCGCAATCCGGTTTCGCTTGTGTTCACACCCGACGGCAGGGCGCTGGTCACCGAGCAGGCTGGTAGGCTCAGGGTTATTAGAAACGGCATCCTGCTGAACGAAGCGGCATTTGTTTCGCCGAACAATCAGGACGGCGAACGTGGCTTGCTCGGCGTCGAAGTCGATCCAGACTTCGGCGAAGTCTCTGCGGGCAGCGGTTGGATCTACATCTACCGAACCGTCAGCGAGCCGACCGTTCACAATCAGGTGATCCGATTCTGGCTCGAAGGCGACGTCGCTCGACCCGACTCCGAAGAAATCCTGCTCGACCTTCCCACGCTTCCCAGCGCCACCAATCACAACGGCGGCTCCATGCACTTCGGGCCCGACGGGCTTCTTTACATCGCCACCGGCGACGTCTCCGAGACTGCAACTGCGCCAGACCTCAATTCCCCCTTCGGCAAAATCCTCCGCATCAACCGAGACGGGTCCATTCCCGAAAGTAATCCCTTCTTCAACCAGACCACAGGCATCAATCAGGCCATCTGGGCACGCGGATTGAGAAATCCGTTCACATTCGGTTTCTCGCAAAATGGGCGGCTGTTCATCAATGACGTCGGGTCCAGCGGCGAACGCGCGAGAGAGGAAATCAACGTGGGCAGCGCGGGTGCCGATTTCGGCTGGCCCTCGACCGAAGGCTCGACAACCGCCGCGGGTCTGACTG
>JBBQKP010000106.1:0-11214 GCA_038326995.1 Tepidisphaerales bacterium | reverse complement strand
CATCCCCTGATCAAGCGCTGGGCTCTGCGACGTTTTGCGACGTTCTGCGGTCAATCGCGATCGCCAGTGACTTGAACTGATTTCGACAATCCAGCACAGCGGCGGCGTGTCCGCCGATCGCGCCGTCGGCGGCGGTGAGATAAAACATCGGCTTGCGGGCGTCCTGTGCCATGGGCATGAGACTCTTAAAGTGCTTCAGCATCGCCAGGCGATTGGAATCAGAATCAACATCGAATTGAGTTGCGTGGGGACCATTGTTCAACACTTCCGACGAGTAAACGCCGGGGATTCGATTTGCCCACTTCAGGTACGATCTGGCTGGTCGACTGTCACGCACAGAAGGGTTGAGCAGGACGTAGCCGATCGGAGACATGTAGCCGTTCGGGAGAGAAAGACCTTCTGGCGGCTTTCCTGATTTCCGCGTGGACCAACCCTGACGCCAGTCGCGTAAGGTCGGCCCGAGGTTGCGAAGACCTTGCAGCGAAAACAGGTCGGCCCCGAGGGGGATGACCACATAGTCGGCAGCGACCAGTGCGGCGCGATTCATCGCGCCGATGTTCGGCCCGACGTCGATTAGCGCGATATCGGCACCAACGTCATTGGCGGCGGCTTCGATAAGGCGGTGGAAAGCCGTGACCACACGAAAACCGTCGCCAGCGATCGCGGGCTTATCGTCGAGGCACTTTCCCCAGGCTTCGGACAGGCGATCCTCGAACGTACTTAAGCCGAGGTCGCCCGCAATCAGATGAAGTTTGTCTGCGATGCAAATCGGCGTCGGTACCTGAATGTCGCCCAAACTCTCGATCAGACGATTGACTGCGCCGAGGATCGTTTGCGGGTGTGGCCCTTCGGGCCAGAGTTTTTCAACGGCGGTCTCGTCCAAAAAAATGCTCGTAAGATTCGATTGCGGATCGAGATCGACAGCCAGCACGTTTTTGCCCAAATCACGGAACATCCATGAGAGGTGGTAGACCATTGAGGTCTTACCGACGCCGCTTTTGTTGTTGAAGAATGCGATGGTCTTCATAGCCGTTTCCAGACAATCATGGCCAGGTGATTCGTACCGATCTCGTAGGTTAGTTCGGGACTGGCGTTCTTCGCGAGGATGTCGCGGGCCAGCGAGACTCCGCGGCCGAATCGGTTGGCGAAACCTAATGTCTTGGCAGCCTCGGCGAGCAGCGGATTCCGATAGGAAGTGCCTCGTGGAAACTGGTCGGGCGTGAGATCGCCGAAGAGTGAACCGGGATTCTGAATCTCGATGCGATCCATGTAATGGTTGACTGCGATCGGTGTGGTCGAGCCCTCATAGTTGCGGTGAATGACGGCGTTGACGAACAACTCGTGCAGCGCAATGGCCGGATAATCGCGGATGGTGGAGTCGGACAAATCGGGATTTCGATGAGGGCGAGCGACTTCGAGCTGTTTGGCCAGCGCATCAAGCCCGCGAAGGATGGTTGCCATATCGCCGGTGATTCGCCGCTCTTCAAGAACGGCGGTTGCCTGATTGTCGCCCTCGTAACGAACGTACTGAACGTAGGCACCAGCGACGTAGAATTCGGGCGACTTTCCGAAAAGCAGGATCGCTCCATTGGTGGGACAGTTCAGTTTGCTTTGCCAAAATCGTAAGGAACCGAGTTGTTCTTCAATGGTTCGACCGTTTTCGTCCAAGACCTCGGCCGACACTGCCGCTGGAAGATAACTAAGCTTGAACAGTTCGACCGCGAGATCGTGAAGGGTCGCATCCTGACATGCCCGCATGTCCCAGGTCCGTGATCGGTCGATTCGACGTTCTTCGAGTCGACGTTCCTGTTCTTGCGTCGCACGGTCTTCGGAAGGGCCGGTGCGAATCCAAGTCACTTGCTTATAACGCACGGGGGGCATGTTCGAGGGACGAACCGCGACGACCAAGATATCCCTGCCCTGATGCTGCGCGACGGACACGCTCATGTCGGGCATGGGAATGATGTTACCGTTGTCGCGAAGGCTGGCGAGTTGTTCTTGCAGTCGCTCAGTGATGGGAAGTCCCGTCGCGTCGCGGGCCTTGTTGACGCCGACCACAAGATAGCCCGTTTCACCGTTGCCCGGCATGTCATTCGAGAATGCACAGATTGCCTTGCATAACTTGTCAGTATTGTTGGCAGACGCTGTGCGTTCCAGTCGATAGGTTTCTACTCCTTGCAGAAGATTCGCGATTTCTACATGTAGACTCATTCCGGTTGGATCGTCGCAGGAGCCCGTTGGTCGGTCAAGAATGAATTGATCTGCTTGCGGGCGTTCACTTTCGTAGAGTGCGGCCGCGAGCGTGTGGGCGATCCTCTGCGGCCACGTTAAAGACGCGGCTCCAATTAGACAGGCGAACCGCGCTTTCACACCGTTCATCAATATCCAATGCAGACGGCCTCAGCAGAGCTGGGGCCGTCTTGTTTTGACACAGATGGGATGCCGTCGCGGTTCAGCGGCGACGCTTGCGGCGAATCTTGCTGCCGATGGTGACGGGACGGTTGCCGCCCATTCCACCGTTGCCCTGACCGCCGTTGCCCTGACCGCCGTTACCTTGGCCGCCATTACCTTGGCCAGCACCTTGACCACCACTATTTTGCGGCCGCGGTGCGTTGTTACCACCTGCACTGTGATTGTGCGACGGCCGATTGCCCGACGGGCGATTCTGCTGGCCCTGATTACCGCCGCCCTGACCCGATCCACCTTGCCCGCCTCGATTGGGAACGAAGTCCGGGCGAGACTCGCGGGGCTCGAAGCCCGGCACTTTCATCTGCTCGATTTCCATGTTGATCAGATTCTCGACACGCGTGAGCTCGTAACCCTGCTCGCGTGTCACGAACGTAAACGCGCGGCCCTTAGCGCCCATGCGTGCGGTTCGCCCGATGCGGTGAACATACGCTTCAGGATCTTCGGGGATGTCGAAGTTGATGATGTGCGTGATGCCGTTCACGTCGATGCCGCGCGACGCGAGGTCGGTCGCGACCAGGACGTCGAGCTTGTTGCCTCGCAGTGCTTTCATCACGCGATCGCGACGGGCCTGGCGAAGGTTGCCGTGGATTTCCTCGCACGACAGGCCGTCGAGAGAGAGATTCTTTGCCAACTTCTCTGCGCCGTGCTTCGTGCGTGTGAATACGATGGCCATCTCGGGCTTTTCCTGGGCGAGGAGAAGCCGAAGCAGTTTGTACTTGTCGTAAGGCTCGACCGAGAGGTAATACTGCTCGATCTTGTCGACGGTGGGACGTTCGTTGGCCCCGGGAGCGATGAGCTTTTCGACCGGCTCGCGCATGTACCTTCGGGCGAGCTTTTCGATTTCGTCGCTGATGGTGGCCGAGACGAATACGGTCTGGTGGCCGCGTGAATTGGAATCGGCCTTTTGATCGCCCGGCTGACCGCCCTGTTGACCGCCTTGTACGTGCGAAAGGCCCTTGAGCCTGGTGAGGATTTTTCGGATGTCTTCGCGAAAGCCGATATCGAGCATGCGATCGACTTCATCGAGAACGACGAAGCGGATGTTATCGAGGCGAAGAATTCCGCGGTCGAGGAGATCCATGACGCGGCCCGGAGTGCCGACGACAATTTCGACGTTGTGCTCGATCGCGCGGGCCTGCATCGCAATTTTCGCACCGCCGACGACGCTGACGCATCGCAGGCCGGTGAATTTGCCAAGGCGTTCGATTTCGCCCTGGACTTGGACCGCGAGTTCGCGGGTCGGCACCATGATGAGCGCCTGGCTGCCGACGCCCTGCTGCGCCATGGAAAGGATGGGCAGACCGAAGGCGGCGGTTTTGCCGGTGCCGGTGCGTGCCTGGCCGAGCAGATCGACGCCCTTGAGGGCACGCGGGATGAGAAGGGACTGGATGTCGCTGGGGACGGTGAATTTGAGATGCGCCAGGCCCTTAAGGACATTGCCTTTCAGGCCGAGGTTTGCAAAAGCATCGGGTACGGGCGGGTGTTCGGTTTTATCACTCATGATTGCGGAATTGATTGTAAATGGTTGATGGTAGTGGACGGTTGATAGGACGGAGAACGGAGGGCCGACGGGTCGGGTGACGGGTCGGGTGACACGTCGGATGACGGGTCGGGTGCGAATCGGAAATATCAACGTCGTGGCTACTATCGACTATTGAGAATCAACTCGCGTTGAAAGAAATCTGAGGTTTTTTCGAACTTTCGGTCGGGCGTTCTTAGCCTTGGATCAAAATGTCCAAGCACAATCGGTTTGATTGCGTCAGGACATTCACAAAACCAAGGCCTAAAGAAAGTGGCTTGCCAGCCGGGCCAGACTTCGGACTTTTCAGGTGGTCCATACTCGGCTGGCGTAGTTCGATTATTCAGAATCTTTCATTAACAACTTAGGGTTTCTTCATCGTTTTTACAGTGCGATCCTTTACAGTGCGATCCTTATGGTTGACATAAGTGGTGATTGTGAATTTGGCTTAGTGAAGCAGTGTTTACCAGTACGCTACGGCCTGGGCGCGGGCCTGGGAGGAGTCAGCGACGGCGTGATCGGCAGGATGATGGGAGTGGAGCCTTGCTGTGTGTCGCCCAGGACGACGACTGTCGGCGAGACGCCGTTCCACTTTTTGATGATTTCCATCTGAAGCACGAGCGGGTTATTGACCAGCGACTCGCCGAGAATTTTAGCGCTCTCGGCCTCGGCTGTCGCACGCTCTACCGTGATCTGGTTCTGGATCGACTGACGCATTTTTTCGAACTCGGCCTTCTTCGCGTCCTGCTCGGCGACCATCTTCTCTTCGATCTTCTTCTCCACTTCGTCCGACAAGTCGATATTCGTCAAGCTGAAATCGACGATCTCGATCAGTCCCGCAAGATCGTCCTGGAGCTTCTTGAGGGTTTCAGAACGAGCCTCCGCACGACTTTGCGCCAACTGATCGGCGGCGAATTTGGCAGTCGTCTGCTTGAGCGCTTCTTCCAGACGCGGCCTGATGAGCGACTCGAACGGATCGCCAGCATAATTCTGGAACAAGTCCACGACTTTGTCGGGCGCGAGACGGAACATCACGGCATAATCAACCACGATGGTCTGTTGATCCTTGCTGAAACACGAGGTCTTGCCGCTTTGCGTTTCCTGCCTGATGCTCACCTGCTCGATGCGGCTGACCCCGAACGGCCACTTGAAGGCGACGCCTTCAGAGAGTGCTTCAGGCGTGGTTTTACCCAGCGTGATGCGCACGCCGCGATGGCCGGGCTCGATTGTGGTACACGAGCCGACGACCGTCATGAAAAGCAAAACGGTGCCGACGACGACTGTGAGGATGATTCCCTGTTGCATGGTGGTGTTCATTTTTTCGAATTTACTTCTTTACTTTGGCTTTGAGCTTTGCGACGCGCTTTGCGGCGGCGGCGCGGACGACGTAGAAAAAGGGCCAGGTGTCATCGGCCTTGAGGTGGGCTTCGACAAACTTCTGCGCGTCTTCGGTATTGGTTCCGTGTTCGATGACTTGCTCTTCAACGAGCAGATCGACCATTGTCTGATCAATCGGCACGGCCGGGACTTCGTATGCGGTCTGCATCACGTACCCTTCAACATAGGGCGTGATATTCGGAAGCTCGCGAAAATACTGGCGAATTTCCTTGCTCTTGAGCTGATTGACGCGGTCCAGCTTCATCGCGTGTTCTTTGTCGAAAATGCCGTGGAGAACTTGTCGCACGATGGCGGCGCGCTCGACGATGTCGGGGAAGTCATCGCCCACGAGTTCACCGACTTCGAGCTCTGTCGCGACGCGAAGCTCGTTTAGATCCACAAACTCGCGGCCGAACACTTCCATCGCACCTTCCACGCGGTCGTCGGTCATGTCTTCACTTAGCGCACCGATGACCACGGCGCGAAACGGGTCGAGCTTTGGACGATCGGCCACTTCGAACTGCTTGGACAACGTTTTGTACAACGTTTTGAGCGTGTCGGCGTGTTTGGAGGCGTTCTTCATTCTTTCGGATCCTGCGTGTTGCTGGCAGTTGTGCTGTCGGCACTGTTGTCGGCACTGTTACTGGTTTGCGCCATCGCTCGGGCTTCTGCTTCGAGTCTTTCGTCCTCGATTTTCTTAAGCAGCTCGATCATTTCGACCTCTTTGATCGCGCCTTGATCGATATGAAACCGGACGGCCGGGACTTGGCGTATCTCCATTGCCTTGGCGAGGTGACTTCGCATCATTCCCGATGCGCTTTGCAACGCCGCAAGCGCCGCCGTGCGCTGTCCAGGCGTGCCCATGATCGACACATACACGTCGGCGGTCGAGATGTCATCCGACAACTTTACGCTGTTGACCGACGGATAAATCGGGCCAATGCGCGGGTCGGACATTTCGCGCATGATGACCGTCGCGATTTCTCGCTGGATGATCGAAGAGAGTCTTTCGTGGCGGCGGGTCATGGTGGGGACAGTTGATTGGTATGAGCGTGATACGATGAACTATATGCGAGTGGTGCTTGGGAATGTCGATGGACCTGAGAAAGTAACGTCTCACACCACCTCGATCGAATAATGTTCCAGGACGAGTTCACTGTCGTTCTGAACATAGTTCACGACCTGTGACAACGCCGCACTTACGTGCTGCACGTCGTTGCTGACCATGGCCACCCCGAGCTCGGCGGTGCGGATTCGGTCGAGAGACCCGACCTCTGCCACAGATATATTGAATCGGTGGCTTAGCCGGTCTTTCAGACTTTTGACCAATCGCCGTTTGTCCTTCAGCGTCATCGCGTCGCCGACATCGAGTGTCAGGCTGAGTATTCCAACGTTCATGAGACTTGGAGAGTCGCCTTGATTGCAAAGCGGGCTCTTTTAGAAAGGTGAGGTCAACAGTTAGTGCGGGCAGATTAGAGAGTGCGTTTGAACTCCTCGCGGATGTAGGCTTCGAGTTTGTCGCCCTTCTTGATGTCGTCGAAATTGGCGACCTTGATGCCGCATTCGAAGCCCATCTTGACTTCCTTGACGTCTTCCTTGATTCGGCGAAGCGTGTCGATCGACATGCCTTCGTTGACGACGATTCCGTCTCGCACGAGGCGGACCTTGCTGCCTCGTGAGATGTGGCCTTCGGTGACGTAGCAGCCCGCGACGTTGCCGACGCGGCTGACCTTGAACACTTCGCGGACTTCGACCCAGCCGTGGTGCTTCTCTCGTACTTCGGGCGCGAGCATGCCGCTCATCGCCTTCTTCAGGTCGTCGAAGATTTCATAGATCACGCGGTACGTGCGAACTTCGACGTGTCGAGCTTCGGCGAGCGACTGGGCTTTTTCATCGGGCACGACATGGAAGCCGATGATGACCGCCTCGCTCGCGGTGGCGAGTTCGACGTCGCTCTCGTTGATCGCACCGACGGCCGCGTGGATGACCTTCACACGCACTTCGTCGGTATTCTGGTCGGTGATCGTCTTTTGCAGCGTCTCCATCGAGCCCTGTACGTCGGCCTTGATGATGAGATTGATCGTCTTGATCTTCTCGTCGCGACTTGCTGCAAAAAGGCTGTCGAGCGAAACGCGGTTGGATACCGCAAGATCGGTCTGGCGCGATAGCAGTTGACGCTCTGCCGCGATGGATTTAGCACGGTCGAGGTCGTCGATGCAGAAGAATTTATCGCCCGCGGCAGGAATCTGACCGAAGCCGGAAACGAGTACGGGTGTGCTGGGCCCGGCAGATTTCATGGTCTTGCCGTAGCTGTCGACGAGCTGACGCACTCGTCCGTAGCCGCCGCCCGCAAGGATGACGTCGCCGAGTTTGAGCGTGCCGTTCTGAACCAGCACAGTCGCGACGGAACCCAGACCCGGGTCGATTCGCGCTTCGACGACGATACCGCGAGCGGGTGCCGACGCGTCGGCCTTGAGTTCGAGAATTTCAGCTTGAAGATCGAGAATTTCGATGAGGTCTTCGATGCCCACGCCCGTGCGGGCGGAGGTGCGGATGACTTCGACCTGACCGCCCCACTCGACGGGGTTGAGATCGTTGGCGGCGAGCTGGCCGAGGATTTTGTCGGGGCTTGCTTCGGGGAGATCGATCTTGTTCATCGCGACGACGATGGGCACGCCGGCCGCGCGGGCGTGGTTGATCGATTCGACAGTCTGGGGCTGAATACCCTGGGCGGCGTCGATCACCAGCACGACGACGTCGGTCATGTTCGCACCGCGGGCACGCATGGCGGTGAAGGCCTGGTGGCCCGGGGTGTCGATGAAGGTGACGCGCTTCTTTTCCCCGCCGCGATCGATCGCGACGCTGAACGCGGCGATGTGCTGCGTGATGCCGCCGGCTTCACCCGCGGCGACGTTCGACGAGCGGATTTTATCCAGCAGACTTGTCTTGCCGTGATCGACGTGGCCCAGAATGGTCACGACGGGCGATCGCGGCGTGAGCTTGGATGCGTCTGAACTATTGAAGGCCCCGAATTCGGAGATCAACTGTTCTTCGAGTGTGGGCGCGGGCTTGACGATGACTTCGACGCCGAACTCCAAGCCGATCATCTGTGCTGTCGCGGTGTCGAGCGCCTGGTTGACGGTGGCGAAGATTTTCTGCTTCATCAGCCGGGCCATGATGTCGGTCGATTTCACGCCGAGTGACGAGCTGAGGGTTCGGATGGTGATCGGCTCGGAGATTTCGATCGGCTCGCCGGTCTGAGCGGCGGTACGCGCGGCCTGACCCTGACCCATTCGCCCCGACTTGCGCAGGTGCGAGTCCATGCCCGATCGGTACACCGCGGCCGAGCGAAGTCGGTCGGCGCGTTCAATCAGATCGGCCTCGGTGAATTCGCGCAGCTTGGCTTCTGCCTCGCCGCGTCGGCCGTCGAGATCGCGGCGACCTCGGACCGCTGTGGCGGCCTTCTTCTTGCGCTGCTCTTCGGTCTCTTCCGTCCCGCTCGGGGGTGCATCGACCGTGCCGACGGCACGAACTCCACGCCCACCAATCGGCGGCCGCGCTACACCCGGTGCGCCGGGTCTGCCCGGACCTGAAACGCCGCCGCCAGAACCATCAGGACGCATCCTGGGCCTTGGCGTTGGGACCATGTCGGGCTTTTCTTCTCGAACCAGCCTCGGGCCTTTCATGACGGTTTTTTCCAAGGCAACAAGCTGTGGCGCGGGCGTGACGCTCGGTCGCGACGCGCGACTGTCGAGCGAGATCGTCGGCCTCATCTGCGGTGCCGGTACTCCGCCCCTGCCTCCTCCAGTTCCCATTCCCTGCCCACCTGCAGTCGGGTTGGTCCCTGCGGGGAGGGTGACGGCCGGACGCGTGCCGCGATTGAGCGACACCGGGCCCGTCGGAGCCGAGACAGGATTTGATATAGTTGGTGAGACGACTTCAGACGCGGGGCCTGTCGCAGCCGCTCCACCGCTTGCGCCGCTACTCGAATCAAGATCGACTAAGTTCGATTGCACGGCTGCCTGGTTCGCGGGCGCATGAATTTCAGTCGGCTGAGCGGGCGAAGCACCAGGCGGGTGCGATGTGTCACCCGAAATCGTTCCCGCTGAACTTGCCGCTGAAATTGCCGGTGACGCCGCCGGTTGATCAATTTCGACGACCGGCGAGTGGCCTTCATGGACTGTCGAAGTCGAAGGAGTTGAATCCTTCTCCAATTTTGCGCCCGGTGTGGCTGAAACGTGATCTGATACGGCTGAACCGGCAGACGCTGCGACGGCGTCGCTCTCCAGGTCGCCCTCTGTACCTGCCAGGCCGTCACTTTGACCATCGGCCGAAGCGTCGGTTGAGGCAGACTTCGAACCGGCCGGTTTCTTCTTGCCGATCTTACTGGTTATTTTGGGCTTGGTGAGCGTTGCGGTGGAACCGCCTTCAGACGCAGACATGCCGTCTGCCTTCTCCGCATCCGCTACATCGGTCTCCTGGGCATCGTCGGTGGCGACGATGGAGCTGCTGCGAACGAACCATTCTGTGCGCGCAGTTTCAGCGAGCCCCAGCGGTATTCCCTGGCTCGGCTTGTTGTACTGGTCTGCAAAGCCTTCGATGCCGAGCTTTTCAAGGATCGCTTTAGACGTAACGCCCAGTTCCTTAGCGAGTTCACTGATTCGAGTCTTAGCCAAACGTTTCTCCGATTAGGCCTGAAACCGCTTGGATCGGGAACACTCACCGTGGTGTTCAAGAGCAGGTTCAGTACCAGTGGGCAGGCTCCGCGAGCCGACGCCAAGTTAGTACCTGTCCGATGCCCCGAATGACGCTGATGAGACCTATTCTCACCAATAATCGGTTGGCTTCGCTGATGTTACCTCACCAATTCGAGCGGGGTGAGTAACGGCCCGACGTGCGAGTCGCATCCATGCGAACACGCTCTTCCGAGCGACAGATATCAGAGTGTACCCGATTTGTTGCAATGAATAAAGCGGCAATCTTGCGCTTATGTTCAAATGGGTGAAATCCCCATGGCTGGCGAGTCGCTGTTTGTTGGGCCATCTGTCAACTATTGGATTTCGGGCGTATCGTCTACTGATGCCTTCCGAAACCTCATTATCCTCCTCCATCTGGTGCGGCCAGCCTTATCCGACTCCGCTCCATGACTTGCTCGTTCGCGCCGCCCTGCCTGACCAGATCATCCCCGCCGCCCTCGCCAACGCATCCAACCTCGCGGGCGCTTCGCGCGACCCGGCCCTCTTGAACGCTTGCCACATCGCCTTGGGCCAACCCGATCCGCTCGACATCATCGAATCGACCTCTCTCAAATGGGTTCACCTCACCAGCGCGGGCTACACGCGTTACGACACACCCGAAATTCGCTCGGCGATTGGTTCACGCGGCATCCTCATCACCAACTCAAGCCAGGTATACGACGAACCCTGCGCCCAGCACGCCCTTGCCATGCTGCTTGCGATGGCCCGGCGATTGCCCGAAGCGGCGCACGACCAAAGTCGCGCCGCTTGGAACTATGCCAGCCTTCGAGCCAGATCAACGCTGCTCAAACGCCAGCGCGTGCTGATCGTCGGCCTGGGCACGATCGGCAAGCGTCTGGTCGAGCTGCTCGAGCCGTTCAAGCTCGACGTCATCGGCTTTCGGCGCAGCCCGCGAGGCGACGAACGCGTGCCCTGTCATGCGATCGACCAACTCGACCGCTTTTTGCCGTCTGCCGACATCGTCATCAACATTTTGCCCGCCAGCAGTTCGACAAAAGACTTTTTCAGCGCGGATCGTCTGGCGAAGTTTAAGCCCGGCTCGCTCTACCTCAACATCGGCCGCGGCGACACGAACGACCAAGTCGCCCTCGC
>JBBQKP010000105.1:0-11254 GCA_038326995.1 Tepidisphaerales bacterium | reverse complement strand
GGGCCGGTGAGATTCGCATCGGTCGGGCCGAACGGGACGACCAGCGGCGTGCCGAGCGCTGAGGCGATGTGCATCGGGCCGCTGTCATTGGCGACGACGATGGACGCGGCGCCGAGTAACTCGACGAGCTGTTTGAGCGTGGTGCTGCCAGCGAGATTGAGATCGCACGGAATGGACTTGGCGATTTCGACCGCGTCATTACCGCCGACGATCACGATCGAAAAACCTTTGTCTTTGAGAGAAGCTGAGAGCGTGGCGAAATGTTCGACCGGCCAGCGTTTGCTCGGCCAGTTCGTGCCGGGCGCGATGACGGCGAAGGGCCCGAGGTGCTGCGTGCGATCATTGACGAAAGCGAGGTCGGCGGGCGTGCTGGCAAAGACGAATTCGACTGGCCCGCGATCGCAGCCCAGATGTTCGGCGACATCGAGATAACGCTCGACCGCGTGACGACCCGCCTCGCGTGCGGCCACGCGCTGGTTGTACGCGAGCGGCGCGAGCTCTCTGGCGTAAGCGAAGCCGACACGCACGGCGGCACGCGTGGCAAATGTGAGCACTGCACTGCGAGCCAATCCCTGCAAATCGATGGCCCAATCATACGATGCCGATCGAAGGGTCCATGCGAGGCGTAAAAACGCACGCGGATTTCGATCAAGTTCAATGAGGTTGTTCAGATCGGGATGACCCTCGATCAGGCTCGCGAACGGCCGTGCGATGAGCCAGTCGATTTGTGCATCGGGAAAACGTGCGCGAAGCAGGCGCAGAACAGGTAGGCCGTGGACGACGTCTCCCAGTGCACTGGGCTTGATGATGAGGATTCGGGAGGGCGTGGTCATGCGGAACCTGCGGGCGATTGTCCGGATGAGTGGTTGTACCCGAACCAGACTTGCTTGCGATCTATTGGCTTGAATTTCGGGTGTTCGTCGAGCGACCTTAGCAAACGCCGAATGGCAAACCCGCGCCACGGATAAAACCGCACGCCGTCGCAGTCGATCATCACGGGGATCAACTCTCCCGTGATGCTGGTCGAGATAATCCAGTTGCTGCTCTTAGTATCAAAGTGCGACCACCTTTGCGCTTCAATTCGGCGAATGAACGTGCCCAGTCGAACGAACATCATCTCGCGTGACTCGCGAGAGAGAAGATCAAAATCAAGCAGCGCCAAGACAGTTCCCGGCACTTTTTCAAATGCGATCACGCCGGGCTTGCCAGGATTGCCAGGAGCAGAGTCGAGCACGAAGAGCGGCATTTCAACCGCAAATCCGCGGGCGAGAAGGGTGTGAGCTTTTTTCCAAACGCGCCGGACGCGCGATGTTCGGAAGCGAGCGATCGCGGTCTTCAGGCCGGGGCGAGTGAGGGGAGACTTGACGACGACTTCGACGCCGCCGATGTGAATGAGTCGCACGGTGCCACTCGAATCGGATTTGATCGTGGCCGAAGTTGGGGTGTTGGAATCGGCGTGTAGCTCCTGCTCGATGGCGCGAAGATCGGAAGCGGCCGGGGGTGTGATGGCGAACTTCGACCACCAGCTTCCGGGGAAAACCGCAGTGCGAATTGTTCCAGATTGACCGCCGATCTCGATCGCTCGGCCCGCGTGATTGGTCGCGGCGCGAGCGAACAGTGAACGGTCGGCGGGAACGCGCTCGCCTTCTCGAAAAGTGTTCCAGATGCGAAGCCGCTGCGCGCGGGTTGTCGCGAACAGGGCGCTGGATGCGAGTTCACCCAGACGCAAAGTGCTTACGAAGCCCGCGGGAAAGGTGTTGCCGGGCAGAACAATGAGGGAACCGTCTTGCTTGAGCGCGAACCGCGAGAGTGTGAGCGGACGCGGGCAGCATTGGTGGCGGTGACAGGCCTTGAGGAGATCAACGAGTTGACTGCGGATGGACGCGTTCTGACTGGTCGAAAGGTTGTAGGGGTTTATGGTGTCGAGGCGCGTTGCGGTGGAGAGTGAGGTGAGGATGGTGGCGTCGCCGCGTCTGGCGTCGATGATGAATCCGCTGAGCAAGGCGATGACACGAGGCGCGGGCAGGGCGAGGTCCTGAAAGCGTTTGAGCGCGGCGAACTCCTTTGCGGCGCTTCCTTTGACGGTGTGAAAGTGAAGGACGTGCTCGACATCGTTGAACGTGAATCGCCAAGCCTGCACTCCGCCGGTTTCGAAGGGCGTCATGCGTGAGGCGACGTTATGAAAGTCGCCCAGGAGCGAGAGCAGTTGGTGCTGTGAGCTCAAGGCAAAATTCTACCGAAAGTAGTTCCAGAAATAGACGTGAACGTAGGAGTAAAGCAGCGATACGCCCGCGACGATCACACTGACCCAGAGCGTGATTTTCAAGATGCGGATTCGGTTGGCGATTTCCTTGTCGCGCCACTCGGCGAGTCGTCGGTCGATCTCATCGAGTTTGCGATCGATTCGCTGCTCGATTTCATCGAGCTTCTGGTTGATGTACGCGTCGGCGGAGCGTTTGACGCGGCTTGTGAGCCCGGCGACGAGTCCTTGCTCTTCGATCTCATGCCTGAGCGCACGCGTGTCGTCCTGGGCATGATGAAACGAAGCGTCGCGCGCCGCGTCGCCGGCCGGTCGGGCGGAATTGGATGTCTGTGCGTCGGTCGGGCCCGTGTCGCCGATCAATTTCGCGACGACACTGCCGACGAGTGCCCGTCGCTTGCGGCCGATCTTGGCGAAGAAACCTTCCTGCTTTTTCAGGCGATAGATGACGTCATCGACAGGTGTGGTCTCCGTAATGCGGTTCGCGCCGCGCAGCCGGGCGAGTGCGACGAGGCCGCGCTGCGACAGGCCCGCAAATCGCATGGATTTGATCTCGACGATTTCGACGGCGAGTTGCTCGCGCGACGCATTGAGCACGATCGGCCGACGTGCCCACTTCAGGATGTCGACCAGCGCCTCACGATCGAGTGATGCGATCAGGCTGCGCCGATCAAACGTCGCGGCGACGAGTGACGCGTGCGTCTTGTGCTGCGTGACGTCGACGCCCAATTCTTCCGCGAGCGCGGCGAGTCTTGGCAAGGGCAAATCCTTGAGTTGTAAAGTGCCCGGCGCGAGCGGAATTGAGGAGGTTGTTGTCGGGCTGCTTGGTGCGGATGCGGATGTGACGGATGTCGCAGCAGATGCCGCGGACGAGCTGATTGCAGTAATCGTTCCTGCGCTGAGCGTCGATGATGCGGCGGGAGTAATGGTTGCGAGCACGGCCGGCGATGCGATGGGCGCGGACGCGACTGCCGGCGTCTTGTTCGAATCGCCGTTTGCTTGCAAAGGCTGTTGTTGGGGTTCAGCGGGGAGATTGGACATAACGAAGCGTCTGCTGAATGTGATCGAGCTGAAACTGTGCGACGAACATGCACCCGAGCGCGACAGTCAAAAGGATGCAGATCAGTGCATCGCCCGCGAAGCGGCGGGCGCGAAGACGCAGGCCTTGAACGATGACATATTGCCTGAGCAATGACATGTATTTGTCTCGCGACGCGAGCCAGACGTAGTAGCTGTAGGCAATCTGAAGCGAGAGGACGCTGGCATACACGGTGACGAAAATCGTCAATACCCAGCGAAAGAAATGAAACGGATCATTGAACATAAAAATTTTTGCACGGGTTCTGTCGCGAACCCTCTTTATTTTGATTCACCTGGTCACGTTTGGCATGTGTCCTGACGGACGGTCCAGAGCGCGACGACAAGTGATCGGACGGTACATCGGATGGTTCATCCGACGCTTAGTCCTCTTCAGGTTGTTCCGTGGCGTCAGAAAGCCCGCCGAAGATCGCGCTGCCGATGCGAACGATGGTCGCGCCTTCGAGAATGGCGAATTCGAAGTCGTCGGTCATGCCCATTGAGAGGTGACGCAGGTGTTGCTTGCCGATTTTCTGGAACTTCATTTCATCGTAGATTTCGCGGACGCGGGAGAAGGTGTGCCTGATGTCGGATTCGGCGGCGCCGTGCTGGGCCATGGTCATCAGGCCGGCGATCTGAATGTTTTCCATCGTGTCGATTTGCTCCGCCAGCGCGACGACCGCGCCGACGGCGATTCCAGATTTCTGTGACTCTTCGCTGGCGTTGACCTGAAGCAGAATCGAAATCTTCTTCTCGAGCCGGCCCGCCTGAGTGTCGATCTCCTCGGCGAGCCTGAGCGAATCCACGCTGTGGATGAGAGAGACGGCGGGCAAAAGCTGCTTGACTTTGTTGCGCTGCAGATGCCCGACCATGTGCCAGCGCAGCTTCTTACCGAACCCTTCACCGTCGCTGGCGACGCGCCTGGTGTGGTATTCATTGATCTGGGCGGCACGCTGAACGAGCTGGGGCACGCGATTCTCGCCCAGATCCGTTAGACCAAAAGCGAGCGACTCGCGGATAAGCTCTGGAGCGGCATACTTCGACACCGTCACCAGCGTGATCTCACTCGGGTCGCGCTTCGCTTTCGCGCACGCGGCGGCGATGCGCTCTTTGATCTGCGTGATGCGATCTCGAAGCGTCGTCGGCGCGGGTGTGTGGGTTGTGGATGGTTTGCCTGTCAATCGAAGTCCTTTCAGATAACTTCCGTATTTCCTATTTGATTGGTATACGTTACCGCATTCCTTACAGGAGCATAGGGCAGATGAAATTGAAAATGGTTCGACATCTTTGGGGTTCGACGCTCTCGCCGATGCAGGATGTGGAAAGGTTCCACAAACTCGGGTACGCGGCGATCGAGTCGCCGATGATGGGAAGTCAGGGCGAGTCGCGTGAGTTTGCCACCGCGCTGGCCGATCGTGGTATGGAGTGGTACGCGATGGCGTTCACCGGCGGCGACGGCGCTAGCGCCCATTTTGATTCATTCACATCGCAGATCGAACAGGGCCATTCTTTGGGCGTGAAGCAAATGACCGCCCACACTGGCAGCGACGCGTTTTCACTTTCGCAATCGCGAGATTTTTATACGCGCGTCGTCGAGTTCGAAAAGACGTGTCCGGTTGCAGTCGGTCACGAAACGCACCGCGGGCGAATCTTTTTTAATCCTTGGATCACGCGCGATCTCCTCGACGAGTTCCCGCAGCTTCGCCTTTGCACGGACTTGTCGCACTGGGTGTGCGTCACCGAGAGGCTTTTGCCCGATTGCGGCGAGATCATCAGGCAGGTTGCCAGACACACGATTCACCTTCACGCGCGCGTGGGCTTCGAACACGGGCCGCAAGTGCCCGACCCCAGCGCGCCCGAATATCAGTACGCGGTTGATGCGCACATGGGATGGTGGCGAACGATTTTCACGACGCAGAAGAGCCTGGGAAGTAGCACGATGAGCGTGACGCCCGAGTTCGGGCCGCAGCGATATATGCACAGCATCCCGCACACTGATGTTCCGGTGGCGGATTTGTTCAAAGTGTGCGAGTACATGACCGGTCGTGTGAAGCAGGCCTTTGTCGATTGGGAGCGCGGCGAGTCATCGACGTCGGCCGTATAGAGCTGGTTTGTCATGGACCAACTCTTCATGCGACTGCTTCTTTATGTCTGGTCTTCGCCCGGGTCGGTCATTGGGCTGATCGCGGCGATTTTGAGCTGGTGCACGGGCGGCTCGTGCAGGATTCACACTGGCGTATTGGAAGTGAGCGGCGGATTCGCGAGGTGGGTGCTGAGAAATCTGGTCTTGCCAAAGGGCGGAGCGTCGGCCATGACGCTGGGCCATGTCGTGATCGCGGTGTCGCGTGACGCGCTGAACAGCACTCGATCGCACGAGCGCGTCCATGTGCGACAATACGAGCGGTGGGGCCCGATGTTCATTCCCGCATATCTCGCGTGCTCAATTTGGTGCGCGATTCGAGGCAGGGATGTGTATTTCGAAAATCCGTTTGAAAAAGAGGCGTTTGAAAAAGAGGCGTATGCAAAAGAGAGTGCGTGAAGTTCGGCCGCAAATGAATATCGTTCAAGTCGAAGATCGTGCGGGTGATCCAGTCGGGCTATCTGCCTGAAATAATGTCTTCGAATCCGTCGTTCTTTTGTTCTTCGTGGGTTTCGCCTCGGACGGTTTTGATTTTTCCAAGAACAGAACCGACAGCTTCAAGATAAAGGCGTCCGCCGTCGTTGGTGGCGTTGCCGGTCACGGTGCCGCTGTTGATGACTTTGGAACCACGTTTGATGAGCAGCGACCCGGAGATGTGGCCGAAGATGTGAACGCGTCCGCCGAACTCAACGATGAGGTCGCCGTAGATGTTACCGCGAACGTACATTTTTCCGCCCTCGACGACGTGGACATCGCCCGTAATGGAGCCCCAGAGCGTGTAAGGCTCTTCGACGGTGATGTTGCCAGCAATCCGGCCGCGTTCTTCTCGCATGGTGTTAGTTTCGAATCTTTTTTAGTTGACGAACTTGGGGTTGTCGGGCGTGACGTCTTCGCCAAGTGCCTGTCTCAGGCCGCGACCGGAGCGAATCTGCACGCGTAGCACCAGGATCATCGCCAGCACCGGGGCGGCGACGAATCTGGCCCAATAAAGCACCTGGCCGGAGACATCGGCCGGGGTGGCGTGTACGCGAGAGGCGACTTCTGACCAAGAATACAAAATGCCCGGCGGAACAAAATTCGCGTTGTCCATTCCCGCGCTGTCGATTCGACTTGTTACCAGGAGAGACTGCCATGGAAAAAGCAGCAGTGCGAGAAATAGTGCGACGACCAGCGAACTGATGACGGGCGAGACGCCGATGAGTCGCCCAACGAGCATGATGTGGGCGATGAGAATGAGAACCAGTACGAGCAGAATGGAAAGCACCAGGCCGCCGAACATGGAGACGGACATGCCGAGTTTGATCAGATCAACGGCCGAGGGCGCAGCGACGGCGGAGGGAGAGACGGTCGCCACTGGTGTTGAAACAGATGGGGATGCGGCGGCAGGGATGCCGTCTGCGACTGTGGTGGTCGGCGTGACGGGGGGACTGACGACGGGGGGAATGACGACACGGGGACTGACGACGGGGGCAATAACGACGGCCGGGACGGGTGCGAGTCGAGTCAATCCTTCGGGTCCGACCGCATATTTTAGTGAAAGAAACAAGCCGAGCTGAGTAAGCAAAAGGATCAGCAGCACGAGAGCGACGAGATTTTTCGTACGACGTGCGACTAGAAGTGCGTCGGCGTAGTCGGCGGCAGTGGCGAGTGCGGGGTCGATCACACGGACTCCGTGAAGAGGTATTCAACTGAAACATCGGCCAAGGCGGAGGATGCAGCGAGATTTGACAGCGGTTTCAAGGGAGAATCAAGCCTAATGGAAAACCAAGTCACGGGAAACGAATCGGCCGCGCTGTTGGGCGCGGCCGAGCATGATGATTTGACTTGTCAGACTGAGCAAGAAAAACACTTATCGCGGCCCAGGTGTGAAGGGTGTCCGAGGACGCGGAATAAGGGTCGGCCTAGGCAGGAGCACTGAACCGGTTCCCCGGTTAATTGCCGGGACGCCACCAAATTTCGATTCACCAAGAACTGTCCCACCGGAGACAGGCGATAATGAAGGATTGAATGGGTCGATCCGAACGACGGCCGTAGGAATTGTTCCGCGTGCGACGAACTGAGCCGAAACTATGCCTGTGACGGCAAAGATCACGGACGAAGTAACTACTAATCCAGCAACATTACGGATCGATATTTTTTTAGAGTGGCACATATTTTCCCCAAGAAAGTTTTAGATGATGCATTCGGGAGCGCGAATGCAAAGCACTACAAGGATAGGAGAAGCATCGTCATCGTCAAGACCATTCTTGACGAAATCTCAGAAAATTCCCCCACATTGGCCCGAATTTGATCAATGTGGGGGTTTTAACTGAGAAAATATGAACTTATGCGGTTCGTCTGCGACGTAATGCAAGGACGGCACCGGCGCTTATCAAGGCCATTGTGGTGGGTTCTGGGACGGCCGTGACGATGAGATCGTCGAAGAACGCCACACCGGAGCTGGGCTGGGGAGCGAACGTTGTGGATGTGGCGTCGAGCAAGGCGGTGCCGAGGATGTCCGCGTCGCCGAAGCGGGTAATGCCGGCGATGGACTCCGCCTCTGCCCACCTGATGCCCGTCTCAAGACTCGTGATGGGACCTCCGCTGAGACCAAAGCCAACGTCGAAAGTCTTATTATCGAAATCGTAAATGGTTCGGAACGTGTACCACTGTCCGTAGATGACGGTGAAAGGATCGTTGTTGTTGCTGGCGTCGCCAATGGCGTACTGGCCGAGCACTCCGGCTAGTAAGCCCGAGCTTGGTCGGCCGGTGACAACGACTTCACGCGTGCCTGCGTTGACGCCCAGTACACCCAGACGGTGAGGAATGCTTCCCGGACTGTTGCCCAAGTCTCCGGTGACAAAGCCCTTGCCTTCGATGCCGAAGAAAGGTCCGGGGCCGGGGACTGTGGAAGTAGGGGCGTCGACGCGCATGTTCCACTGGACCGTGACAAACCGAAGTGCGGCATTGGTGACGTCGTTGGTCTGCTGGGCGTAGAAGTAACGCTGAGTACCCGTGTCGTTTGCAGTGCGGGCAACACGAAGGGCTTGCGCGCCGTTGAAAAATTCGGTAGGCTGATTCGTGATGGTGCCCGTACCGTTAGATTCGAAGTCGGGCGTTGAGCCGCTGTTGGCGGGCTGATACTGGGCGACCCACTGGTTGTTGGCCGCGGTGGATACGAATGCCGGGCCGGGTGGATGATTAGGCGACACGTGTCTCGGCAAACCCGCGGAACCGGCGACGCTGTAAAGCCAAGGGTAAGGCGCAACTCCGCCCGGCTCGAAGCCGCCGCTGTCGAAAAAGGTGACCGTCGCAAATGCGGTTGAGGTGACGAAAGATGTGACGGCAGTGGCGATAAGGCCGCCGCGCACGAAATTGGTAAAGGACTGCATTATTTCTCCTAAAGGATAAGAACAAATTTAGCCAGATTGACGGGCGTGCCCCCTGTGGTCACGTGATGATCACGTCAAATTAGCGGCCCGTGTAAGAGTACAACGTCTGATTTGTCAGCCGTCTTTTACGCGGAACGATCCGAGTGTATACGCGGATCGGTCAGAGTCAAGAGAATAATTAGAAAAACGTTGCTGAGGCTCGAATTTCCTCCATACTGTCGGACCCAACAACAGTTTTTAAACAAACGCTATGCGAACCACGTCCCTTCACTTCGTCGTTCTACACCACACCAACATCGAATTGCCTCACTTCGACCTGCTTTTTGAAACTATCCCCGGATCAGACCTTACGACATTCCGCGTGTCGGATTGGCCGATCGACGAAGGCACCCATGCGACACGCCTGCGTGATCACCGCCGCCTGTACCTGACCTACTCCGGCCCGATCCCCGGCCAGCGCGGGCATGTCAGCCGCGTTCAACAATCGAACTGCCTAATTGAACTGTCGCCCAGCCAGATCGTCGTCAACTTGGGCCGATCGGTGTTGAGGTTTGAGCAGGAAAAAGACGATGCGTGGTGGGTTCGGGCCGATCATCAAGCGTAGCTCAATTTCCGTAGTCGCGGGTCGAAGTCAGATTATCCCCTACGAAAAGTGGGTCATCGTCATTGGATTCTGATCCCTTTAGACCGCCCGGCCGTCGACAAAAACCATGTTGCACACGCGTTCGTTCTCAACAGCTTGCTTGAGGCGATGGCGAAGCTGAATAAAGCATCTCCAGAACTGGTCCCTCACCGACCAAAGCGTGTCGCCGAGGTACAGGTCTTGATCACCGACCTACACGTCTTGATCATCAATGGCACACTTGTATTAGAACAGGTCGTTGGGCTTCGAGCCGCCCAATCCGTCATAACCGCTGTTGGCAACACCGAACGCGCGGGGTCCAGAAATTGTGATCCTTTTTCTCGCGGCCGAGCGAGTCAGGTTTGGCTTACCATCGATTTCACTTTCACAACGCGCACCAAAGTGCGCACATGAACAAGGCCGAAACGGAAAGCCTGGCGCAGAAGAATCCGCGCCCGGCGTTCTCGATTTGCCTGATCCTTCAAGCTCTTTCAAGTCCGTGCGAGACAGTGCTTTACAATCGATGGGCCCGCTGGGATTCGAACCCAGAACCAAGGAATTATGAGCTCCCTGCTCTGGCCATTGAGCTACAGGCCCGTGAGGAAGTGTATTTCAACTCGGTCGCGATTTCACCTGCCGACTCGTAATAACTGGTTCGCCATCCGATTCGACTGTGCCTTTTGTTCTTATCTCTTCGTCATCATCACGCGAGAGATCTAAATAAATTGACTTCGATTTGGTTGGTCTGGTATCTTGCGTCGGTCGTATCGATTCACCAAATTTTTTTCGGAGAATTTTCGATGTCGTTCAATCCCCCCCCCGCATCCATCGTGCCAGAAAGTTCCGCGGCACCCTGATCGAGCCGCTTGAAGCGAGAAGAATATTTTCAGTCGATGTGCCCACCAACTTCACGGCTACTGCCAGCGACGACTTGCAAACAGTCATCTTGCAGTGGGGCAATGAAGAACCAATGACACCCAACCCCGATGGAGCGTACCTGATCCAACGATCTCCGGTCGCCGATTTTTCGGCCGCCTTCGGATCAGATTCCCGTGGGTTTCCCATTCGATTCACCCGTGATTTTCTAAATCGTGATCGCCCCGTTGCCTCGACGCAAAATGTCGTCGGTGTGGTTGTTTAACGCTTGCATTGAAGCCCAATTTCATCGGCGAGAAAATTTGTCCGCGCAATTCCTATAGGTGAATTTATGACCTCTAAAAAATCGATATATATAGAGAGCCTCGAGAACCGTTACCTTCTCAGTCAAACCCAAGTGATTCTGCAGGAACGAACGCCGGAGAATCCGGCAATTATGAATCGAGGTGTTTATGTCTTAGGAACCGACGGAAACGATCATATCCTAATCGAACAACTTCCGGAACCACCAGAAGTGGAAGGTACTCGGGGTTTTTGGGTGAAAATCTCCGCCGGAATTGTCGGACAGACGCCGATGACGCTGATCGACCGAGTCTACGTGCTTAGAATTGAGATCGAAGCAGGACTCGGCGATGACTTGGTTTACGTGGAGTCCGGTCCAATCGTATTCTCCATATCTCTGGGACCGGGGGACGACACACTGAACTTTTTAGCCAAAAACGGTGATGCAATGGATTTCGTCGGAATGGACAAGCCCCTTCAACAGCGAGTGCCATCCCTTCGATACTTCCTTTCAGCTTAAGCGGCCACGGTTTACCGTCCAAGGCGGCAGAGAAGCTGCCCACGGTGCCGTTAATATCAATTGTTCGTTCTTGCGCCTTGGCCGCCAGCCGGACAGCCAGCATTTC
>JBBQKP010000104.1:0-11342 GCA_038326995.1 Tepidisphaerales bacterium | reverse complement strand
AGTCGCGGAATGAGTTCGCGCTCTTGTTTGTCTTCGAGAATCACTTCGATCGCGACCCAGCCGGGAATGTTGAGCTGGCTGACGGTCGGGCTCTTTTCTGAAGGAAGGATCGCCGCGACTTCGCCGAGCTTGTCGGCCGGGAGGTTCATCTTCAGGCCGATCTTACTCCGCGCCGCCATCGCACCCTGCAACAGCATCGCGAGGTTTTCCATTTTCTCGCGCTTCCAGTCGATCGCCCATGCCGCCTTGCTGCACACGAACCTTGTCGTGCTGGAAAGGATGGTGTCGATGATGCGGAGATTGTTGGCGCGGATGCTGCTGCCGGTCTCGGTGATGTCGACGATCGCATCGAGAATGCGGGCCTTGATTTCGGTCGTGCCCCAACTGAACTCGACGGTGACGGGAATATTCTTGCTTTCAAACCAGCGGCGGGTCGTGTTGACCAGTTCCGTCGCGATGATCGCGCCGCGCAAATCTTCCGCAACTTGAACCGTCGATTCCTCGGGCACGGCCAGGACCCACCTCGCCGGGTTGCTGCTGGCGCGTGAATATTCGAGCGGGCAGATTTCGTGGAGGTCGAGCTCGTTGCCGTTTTCGACGATCCAGTCATGACCGGTCAGGCCGCAATCGATGACGCCGTCGACGATGTACCGGCTGATTTCCTGTGCTCGAAACAGCACGCTTGAAATCTGCGGGTCGTCGAAACGCGGAAACACGCTGCGATCCGCGATACTGATGCGATACCCGGCCTTGTCGAACAGCTCGATCGTGGCGCGCTGCAGTGAGCCCGAGGGCAAGCCCATGCGAAGCGTGTTGGCGGGCAAGGGTGAAACGACATTGGGCATGACAGAGCCTGGCTTGGATTGATCAGTGTTGGGTTCGATGGACGAACCGCAAACTGTATCGAGGCCGGACTCAAAAGTCGTGCTGCAGCAGCCTGTGGCAAAAGTCGCACGGGCTGCTAGCTCTTATCAACCACAAAGGCCTGCCAGTTGAGCGAGATCGAATCGGGAATGTGGATGTTGTCCACGCCGAAGATGACAAAGCACGCGCCGCTCAATGGGCCCTGTGCGCTGATGCCCTGATATTTCGGATAGAGCAGCAGATACTTTCGGCCCGCGTGGAGGCTTGCGAAGAGCAAATCGAGATTGCACATCTGACCGCCCCAGATGTCGAAGCGGAATTCGGGTCGGCCTGGCACGCGGAAATCGTCCACCAGCATCACGCCCGCGGGCAGGTGTTCGGAGAGGATGCGAATTTCATCAGCGAGCGGCCATTGAAAGCCGTTGCCGTGTGCGTCCAGGTGATAGAAGCAAAGCTGCTCGGCCAGTTCTTTGTGTTGCTCGAACAGGACGGACAGAAACTTCGGGCTGGCTTCTTCGAAGATCTTGACGTTGGGACAGTCGGCCAGGTGTTGCTGTGCGAACGCGCGGGTGGAGGCTTCGGGCTCACTGCTGTAGACGGGCAGATGCTTGAATCGCATCGCGACGTGCCGGGCAGTGATTCCGAAGTTCGTACCCGTTTCGATGAATGCCTTGCAATCATTAAGCAGGTGGTTTGCAAGCGCGATGAGTTTCTCATCGCCGTGGAAGCCGGGCTGATTCTTGGAGATGTTCGCCGACGGGACTGGGTAGGTCAGTGCCATAGACCATGGTTATCGGCTGTTGCGGATGTTTGTCGTGAATGGTCGTTTGCGATGTCGGACCTACGAGCCGTTCGTAAATTGAATCAACCTCGAAAAATTTCGATCACCCCACCGGCGTGTCGGGCATGTCCAATTTGTCGTGCGTTTTCTGATATTGCTTAAGAGCGCGAATGACGTTGGTCGGGCAAACCGATCGCAACTGCTCGACGTCGCCGCCCAGGGTGACGACTTGCCGGATCAGGGATGAGCTCGTGAGGGCGTAGCGTTCGCCTGTCATGATGAAGACGGTTTCGACGCCGCCCAGGGCGCGATTCGCCAGGGCGAGCTGAAATTCGTATCGCAGGTCGGTGACGTCGCGTATGCCGCGAAGGATGACGGTCGCCCCGCATTTCTTCACGAACTCGGCGGTCAGGCCCGTATAAAGCTCGGCTCGGACGTTGGTCAGTTCCTGCTGATCGAGAAGTTCCTGAATGAGATTCAATCGATGATCGTGCGAGAAGAGTTCGCGCTTTTCAGGATTCACGCCCACCGCCACGATCAGCTCGTCGAACAACGTCGCGCCCCGGCCGATGATGTCGAGATGGCCCAGCGTGATCGGGTCGAACTGTCCGGGCATGACGGCGCGTTTGAGATCGCGCGCCCGGGGATTCGGCTGGAGTTTCGATGGTGTTTTTTTTGCGTCGGTTGGGTTGGATTTTGGCATATTGCGGATTGGTTTTTGAATCGGCATGAATCGAATCGGGAGAATCAGTATACTCCGCCGCGTGACGCCTCCAACCGGCCCAGATGCTCAAGTTTCTCCTACCACAGGCAGCGCCACGAAACGCCGTCGATTTCGCCTTTGGATTCTCATTCCACTGGCCTTCCTCACCGGCGGCGCGATTGTGCTGGCCGTCCTCGCGACCAGAACGCCCGAGTGGTACGGAAAAAAACGCCTCACGCCTGAAGAGCAGTCACAGGCTGCCGATCGACTCGAACGCAAGATCGTCAGCCTGGGCAACGAACTGGGTCATCAACTCAACGCGCGGCCGACTACCGCATCGTCGGGCACCGCATCGTCCGCACCCATGCCTGTACCGACCGGCGATGAAAATGGGACACCGACCGCCAACCCCAAGCCCGACGCGCGCGTGGTTCTGGTCCTCACCGAGGCCGAGCTCAATGCGTTTTATCGCAAGTGGATCACATGGGATCAGCTCGACAAAAAGATCGAGCCCTACGTCGAAGCACCCGAGATCAGGCTTCTGCCCGGCAAGATCATTCTCGGCGGAAACGTGACGGCGGCGCGGTCGATCGTCTGGACAACATTGGTGGTCACGCAAAATCCCGGCGACGACTCGCCGACGGTGGCGCTGGGATCGGTGAACGCCGGGGCCTTGCCACTTCCCGCGGGCGTGTGGGCAAAGTGGTCCAAGCCGCTGCTCGACCGCGTCGCTTCCGATCGCGAGACTTGGAAAGCCCGCGCCGCCCTCGCACCCGCGAGCCCCGAAGGCATCGCCCTGGCGAGCCTGGACCAGTTCACCCGCATCATCGACGGCCAATCCATTCGACCGGTGCTCTTTGTACGAACCAGCCTTGGCAATCGAATTATGCCGGTGAAACTCTGGCATCTCGATGTGCAGGAAGGCCTGATGAGCATGCAGGTCGAGGTGCTCGACGAAGCCGCCGCCGCGACGTGGCTCGAGGAATTGCAGAAGGCCAAATAGCGGAGCTGCAGACGACGTCAGGGACATTTGGCGGTCAGTGGACTCTCTTGGAACAATGTGGACTCTCTTGAAACAATCACGCTGCGGCACTTACTCTGATTTACATTTCTTACACCACGAGTAGCGTCACAACCATGTCAGATTTACCGATTGCTTCACACATCGATTCGTTTCGCCTCGACAACAAAGTCGCGTTGCTTACGGGTGCCGCGCGTGGCATCGGTTTGTCGATCGCACAGGCTTACGTGCAGCACGGCGCCGCCGTCGCGATTCAAGACATTGACGCCGACGTGTGCAACGCCGCGGTCGCGGCGCTGACCGCTCAGGGACATCGCGCCATCGCACTGACGGGCGATCTCAACGACCTCGATCACGTGGCGACCCTCATCCCAGAGACCATCAGGCAACTGGGCGGGCTGAATATTCTGGTCAACAACGGCGCCATCCAGCGGTACGACTTTTTCGACGGCCAGACCGCAGAACAGATCGAACGACAACTCCGCGTCAACATCACCGTGCCTCTCCTATTGACTCGCGAGGCCATGAGCATCTTCAAGCGCCAGGGCGGCGGGCGGATCATCAATATCGGCTCGGTGCAAGGCGATCGCGGTTCGCCGAATCTCCTGCCCTACGCCGCCTCGAAAAGTGCGATCCACGGCATCACCAGAACCGCGGCCTGGGGAGCCGCAAAACATAACATCACCGTCAACTGCATCTCGCCCGGCTGGTTCAATACCCTCCGGAACAAGGAGTCTTTCGAGACCGGCGACGGCATGCAACACGCTTCCAAGGCTGTTCCAATGGGCAGGCCCGGGATCCCGGATGATTGCGCCGGCGCCGCGGTCCTATTCGCCAGCGATGCGGGCCGATACATCACCGGCCAGATACTCTACGTCGACGGCGGCCTGAAGCTCGGCTAGCCTCCCCGACCTCTACTACACGATCTTCAAATTGCTCATGCCGACTCCAAACGCGCCATTCATTCTCCTTCGTGACCACGCAAGCTACGTCGCCTGCTCGTGGGACCTCGTCGCCGACGACATAGGTCGATCGTATTGGTGCAAATTCTTCGTTCATCACATCCGCGTGCTGGCGAAACTCGGCGTCGAGGCGGCCGTAATTCGCGGCGAATCTCGAGAGTCCGCACAGCAGCGCGCCGAAAATTGCTTCGCAGAATTCGACCACATTTTCCAGGCCTTCGAACAAGACGGACGCAGCAGGCCCATCACCCTCGGCCCGCAAGAGGCCCGCGTCACCATCCTCACCCTCGACGAATGGCGCGACCAACTCCTGCGTAAGCACGGCTTCGTCGACGCGATGATCGACCTGAAGAACATCGAGAACGAGCGTGCCATTGTGCTCCTCCAAGACGTCATAAAAGATCTCGACGCGATCGTCGACCCGCGTCAACAATTGCACACCGCCGTCGTGGGCGTCTTCGCGGGCAATCGTTTCGACATGGGCGCAAAGGCGTCGAGCCAGCAATATCTCGCGGGCACCGCGCCCAACTTCGCCGACACGCGAGCGCAAATCACCAGGCCGTTTTTGATCGACGACCTCGACGCTTTTTCTGATTACGTGCTTGGTAAGGTCATCACCAAGGCCGTGTTCTTTATCGACAACGCGGGCAGTGACTTTTTGCTGGGCGCAGTTCCACTGACGCGTCTCTTGGCGTCGCGCGGGACGCACGTGGTGATCGCCGCCAACGAACGGCCGACGCTCAATGACATGACGGTGCACGATGTTCGCGCGTGGTGGCCCAAAGTGTGCGAGCGCGTGACGGGCCTGGCGGAGTTGCCGATCGAGATCGTCAGCACCGGAACGGGCGAACCGCTGATCGACTTATCTAAAGTGAGCGACGAACTGAATCACGCTTCACAGGGCGCGGGATTGGTCATTCTCGAAGGTATGGGCCGCGGGGTGGAGAGCAATCTCGACGCGGAATTCCTGTGCCCCGCGGTGAACCTGGCCATGTTGAAGGACGAAATGATCGCCACCCGGCTCGGCGGAAAACTGTTCGACAGCGTGTGCCGATTCAGGTGAGCCGTGGATTTTCGAGACTCGTCGCGCGAGGCGTCTTGCAGCGGTTGGTCTATACTGCTGCATTCCAATGAACCAGCCCGACACCGAAAATACCAGCGACAACACGAGCGAAAACGCCAGCGAATCCATCCGCACGCTCCCACGGTCCGGGCCGCCTTCCATGCGCCGCGAACGGCCGTGGCAAGTCACAATCATCGCCATCCTCTCGATCGTGATCGGCTATCTGGGCGTACTGCTCAAACCCGTCACCACGCTCCCTTACTTCACCGACATGCGATGGCTCAGGTCCGACTGGACGGCCCCGACTTTGTTCCCGGGCGAGTGGGCGTTTCAAGTCTTTTTCGTCATGGGGCTCGGCTTCATGCAGTCGACACTTTGCCTCATCAGCGGCATGGGATTACTGAGGCTTCGTGAGTGGGCACGCAAGGGCATTCTGGCGTATGCGGCCCTGTCTGTGCTGATGACCATCGGCTTCGTCGCGTTTCAGATTTACGCCTCCGACGCCGTCGTGCAGCGCGTGCAGGCGACCACGACCAGCGTGATCAACACGGGCGAGGTCCGCGCGCAGCACCTGGGCATGGTGGTCACCAGTTCGTTGATTCGCCTGCCGTTTTTGTTTCTGATTTTCGGCTTCATGACCGCGACTCACGTGAGACGCGCGTTCGATCGTCAACGCCTTGTGAAAAGCGCGTGAGCCATCAATACGCCGATGACAACAGACATTGACACCTCTCCCATCGGCCTGATCGCGGGCGAGGGATTGTTTCCAATTCTCGTCGCACGGGGCGCACGCGCCGCGGGCAGGCGTGTGGTCTGCGCCTCGCTCGGCGGGTTTGCTGCGCCTGAAGTAAAGCCCGAGGTCGACGTGCACAAAACGGTCGGGCTCATGCGACTTGGCCAGTGGATTCGCGTGCTGCGCGCGGCCGGCTGCACGCAGGCGATCATGGTCGGGCGTGTGCCGAAGGGAAAAATGTACAACGGCAATCGCATCACGCGATGGCTTCAATTCGTGCCCGATGTTCGAACGATTTCGCTCTACGTGCGAAAACTGCGTCATGACAAACGCGACCACGCGCTTTTGGGTGCGGTGGCCGACGAACTACAATCCGCGGGCATCACCTTGATCGATTCCACGACATTCTCTCGCGACCAGCTCGCCACCGAAGGCACCATGACGCCGGGCCTGGAGCCCAGCTTGCGCCAGCAGGCAGACGCGTTGTTCGGCTGGGACTTGTGTCAGACGATCTCGCGGCACGACATCGGTCAGGCGCTGGCGGTGATGGACAAGGACGTGATCGCGGTGGAAGCGATGGAAGGAACGGATGCGATGATTCGCCGCGCGGGCGACCTGTGCAAAATGTCGGGCTGGACGATGATCAAGGTCAGCAACACGCACCAGGACATGCGATTTGATGTGCCCAGCATCGGCACGCACACGATCGAGTCGCTCGCCAAGGCCCGATGCGGATGTCTGGTGGTTGAAGCAAATCGCGTGATTCTGCTCGACAAGCCGGCCGTGCTCGCCAGGGCCAGAGCGCTGAACATCTGCGTGATCGGCAAGCGACGTGACGAACTTGTTTCAAATCCACTCGGCGGCGAGCCGAAATGATGCGAATTCGCGTGCTCTTGTTCGCCGGCATCGCGACGACAATCGGGGCTGAATTTATCGATCTGGACCTTTCGCCCGACTCGACGGTAAACGATGTGGTCGAACACCTCGGGCGAAACTTTCCTGCGAGCCAGGCGCTTCTCTCGCGATCTCGCGTGGCGATCAACCGCGCGTACGTTTCGCTCGAAACAACAGTGAACGCATGCGACGAGGTCGCGGTGATTCCGCCGGTTTCGGGTGGCTGATCGAGGGACTTTTGGGGGTGGCGGACCGACGTGCGGAATTTGTGACGGCGTGAAATGCGTCCTCTTGCCTAATTTCGCTCCGCGTCGACTTCGCGCGGCCTGGAAAGATCCGCATCCTTCCAGATCGCCGTCAGTTCTGCCGCGGTGGCGGGGATCATGATCAGCTTGCTCGCTTCCTGCTCGCTGCCGACCCAATCGCCCCTGGAGCTGATGAAGTGCATCGTGGTCGCGCCCTCGAGCCCCAGGCGAATCCGCACCGGTGTCACCTGCTGACTCTTCCCGCCCAACACCACCACCTTGCCCGGCAAAACGTCGATGTAATGCAGCATCACTTGCCGCGAATTCGACACATACCCCGCCACCAAAAACGTCTCGGGCGTATTCGTCGGCACCAGACGCGGCAAGAGGTGGACGATCGCCTGCGGGATGTAAAACGGCGGCAACTCCCGCTTCAGGTTCGGCGAAGCGCCTTCCTTGCTCTCGATGGTCACCTCAAGATTGTACTGCTCAAGCGCCACCACGCCCGGGTTGCGCGGGTCGATTCCCGCTCGGTCCACACGGGCTTTGAGGCTCTTGTTCGATCGACCGATCTCCTGGAGCCAGTTTTGGTTCTTCGTATCGGGTTTGGTTTCGGGTTTAGCAACATCAACCGCGGGTTCATCAACCACGACCGCATCAACTGCCTTCACGCGGGTTTGATTCAACAGCGACGCGTTGGTGAACATTTCCTCGCTGCGATCAAATCGCGTCCAGAGCCACGTTTCGGTGTCGGCCGTGGTGACCTTGCCGGTAATGACCTTCGCGGTGGTGACCTTGCCGGTGATATCGGGAAGAATCAGCCGCGTGCGAATTCCAATGCGAATGCCAGGCGAGGCGCTGCCCGCGTCGCCGCCGCCGACCTTGGGCATGCCGTTGGCGAGCTCTTCGACGATGTAGCTATAGCCCACATCCACACCGTCTTTTTGGATGCGAACCCACCGCTGCGGCTCGATCGTCTCAGTCAGTTTTGCCTGCGTCCAATTCAGCAGCAGCGAACGCGTGCGGATGAGTCGATCTTCCTGATCGATGCGGATTTTCGATTGGTCGAGAAGCTCAATCGATTCTACGATCGCCTCGAAACATTTACTGGCCGACTGCGCGAGCGGATCGGCCTCGATCTCGCCGCCGCCGACGTCGGTCGTGAGGGTCACGACGTAATACAACTTGTCCGTGCGGTGCAAAATCGCCTGCTGAATCAGCCGTTTTTTGCCCGTCGTCGCGTCGGTAAAACGACTGGCCAGCATCGCGCCTCCCACATCCGCGATCGGCCTGAGCTCGGTCCGCAAAAGCGAGCCCGGGTTTTCACTGGGAAGTTGACGCGCCGCGACATCCACAAATCCGTCGACTTCCTTCACCGCCCCGGCGAGCGTCTCCTGCGTGCTGCGGGTCATCAGCATCTCCTGCGCCAGCACGATTCGATTCACCACAAAAACGTACTTCTGATCCCTGGCCACCACGCGAAACAACTCGTCCGCGGCGCGGCCCGACTCGTTGCGGCGAAGCTCACCACCCATAGGCGGACGTACACTGATGCCGCCCTCCTCGCTCACGATCGGCTGATCAAGATCGAGGAGCATTTCTTGAAGCGTCAGCTGCTCCGATGAATCTATGGCTGGAATCGGCGCCGGCATCTGCTGTGCCCGCGATTCATTCTTCCCCGGCACGCCGACATTTAACGCCGTCAACACCACCAGCCCTGTGAGCACTTGGTTTCGCATTACGCCAAGCATAACGTGGATGCGTCGTGTTCGCATGGCAAGGAATTGGGGCGACATCAAACAAGTTCCCGCCCAAGAGCCCGAAAGGCGTCATTCCGCGACGCTTCTGCGGTGTCCAATGGCTACCCCGCGACAAGGACTGCCGCAATCCAGAATCTCGCCACCAAATTTTATTGTGATTGTTACCACCGTCCCAAAACACCGTGCGAAAACACGCTCACGCTCCCAGCACGGTCAACTGCATTCGCCTGCCGAATTCCGGGTCCTTCTCGACCTGATCGACCTGATCGACTGCCGGCATTTTGACATCTTCCAGGCCCGGGGCGGTGCCGATCCAAGTCGCATCCTGTGACTGGTTGACGTCACGAAGTCTGGGGTGTGGATCGGGCAAAAGGTCAGGCGAATCCGGGCCGTCCCACCGCTTCAGCACGTTGTAATATTGATCGCGCTGGGCAGGAACAAATCCGGCGTCGCGAATGAGCCTGCACAGCTCCGCGACCGCGAGCTTGTACGTCGTGCCCGCAGAACTGACGACGTTCTCTTCCATCATCGCCCCGCCCATGTCGTTGGCGCCGTAGAACATCGCGAGTTGGCCGATCTTCGGGCCCATCGTCACCCAACTGCTCTGAAGCGATGCGATGTTGTCGAAATACAGCCGGGCGATGGCGAGGATGCGCAAGTATTCCGTAGCGCCGGTGCTTCGAACAACGCGGCCGCGAACGACGTCGTCATTCGTCAGTGAATCAAAGTCGCCGTGGATCTGCGGGTCGTACTCCTTCGCCCTGCCCAGAGGAACGTTCTCACGCTGGAACGGCCAGTGAATGAACGCAGTGTACGAACCCGTCGGACTCGACGGATTGAGCGATGAAATATCGAACGGCGACTTCTCGAACACGTCGCGATGATTCTCAATCGTTCGGCGGATTACGCCCGAGAGCAGGCCGCTCGAACCCAACCCTGAACTACCAGGCCGCGGAGTACCTGATGCCGTCATCTGTGCCGTCTTCAACGCCAGCGCATAATCCTGCATGTCACGCAGTGCCGACATATGCTCGAACCGCTCGGCCACGGTTTCGATATGGCCCATCATCATCGTGCAACTGGTGTTCAGGCCTTCCTCGTGCGCTACGCGCATGACGCGGAGCCAGTCCGTGGCGGTACATTTGGATGAGCCGATGCGATTGCGCACGCGTGGGGCGAAAATCTCACCGCCGCCGCCGGGAATCGTCTTAAGCCCCGCCGCCTTGAATCTGCGAATAATCTCGCGCACGTCCATCGAGAAGAACCGCTCGAACTCAGTGAACTCGGGCGGACTGAACGCGTGAATATGAATCTGCGGAAACGTCGTGCTGATGAATCGCAACAGGTCTTCGTACCATTCGATGGGCAGTTTGTCGTTCATGCCGCCCTGCATGAGAATCTGCGTCCCGCCGATCGAGATCAGCTCGCGAATTTTCTCGGCGATGATGTCGTGAGTCAGCGTGTAGCTGTCGTCGTCGCCGTGATCACGACGAAAGCCGCAAAACGTGCACTTGGCCGTGCAGACGTTCGTGTAGTTGATGTTGCGGTCAATGACGTAGGTGCGGAAATCTACGGGATGCAGTCTTCGTGTGACGGCCTGCGCCCACGTTCCCAGATCATGCAGCGACGCACGCTGATGAAGCTCCAAGGCCTGCGCGTTGGTCAGGCGGGCCTTACCGGCGAGAACGGGTTCGATGTTGAACGATAGCTTTTCTGACATGCGCTTATAAAAAGTATAGCTGGAGGCACTGCTGGCCCGGCTGGAGGCGCGGAAATGAATGCTCAGGTTGACAACTGGCTGACGACGGACGCGACGCCGGCGCATGAGGCGCGGGTGTTGACCGAGGGCGGATCGCTGGCGCGGATCGTGCTGGACGGGCAGGTCTACAGCTTGCGGATCACGCGGGCTGGCAAGCTGATCCTGACGAAGTGAGGCGCGGTTGACGCGGGGTGAGTCGTGTGCGGCGGCGTGGCGGCTGCGGGGTTTGGGAGTTTTCCGGTAAGGCCATGGGAACGCTTTGGTAATCCCGAGCTTTTGCTTCGATTCTTCCGTCTTGGTTCTATCTTCCCTGCGTCTTCCTTCCGTCTCTACGCACGGGCAGACGACAAAGGATTAACCTTGATTGCGACTCAGGGCGGGCAGAAGGCGCTGGGGAGTTAGTCGGCTTCCTGAGGGCACTCGGCTTCGAAGGTGTACAGACCGTCTGTGCCGACGAGAAGCAGTCCGGGCCGGTCCGGCAGGGATGCTGCGAGCTGTGTGATCGGTGCGGGCGAGGAGATCGTCTGGAAGGTGTTGAAGTCCTTCGAGACGTGCAG
>JBBQKP010000103.1:0-11431 GCA_038326995.1 Tepidisphaerales bacterium | reverse complement strand
AGGCCGAGGTCAAAGCCGATAAGCCCAACTCCGGCCCGGCTGGCAAGCCATCTCTCTGTGCGAGATTTTTTCAAAGATGTCCTGCTGGACGGGCCGGAACGATCAAAATCACCGTCGAAAGTCGAATCCGCACATCGCTTGGCGTATCTTGGCGCACATGACGAACAGGAAGTCTGATTCTTCGCCGCGGGTGTTGATTCTCCGCGCTGCGGGCACGAACTGCGACGCCGAGACGCAGCACGCGTTCGAGATCGCAGGCGCGAGTTGCGAGCGTGTGCACATCAATCGCGTTCTGGAGAATCCGTCGATGCTCGAACAGGTTCAGATCCTGGCGATCCCCGGCGGGTTCAGCTACGGCGACGACATCGCCGCCGGGAAAATTCTCGCGACGCAGTTGGGCAACGCCCTGAGCCCAGCGCTCAAAGAGTTCGTCGCCAGCAAAAAACCCGTCATCGGGATCTGCAACGGATTTCAGGTTCTGGTCAAGACCGATCTACTTCCAGGCCCACTCGCGGGCGCTCTCGAACAAGGTCAGCTCTGCACGCTTGCGCACAACACCATCGGCAGATTTCAGGACCACTGGGTGCATCTTCACGCGCTGCAAACCCACTGCATCTGGACCAAAGACCTGATCGGCAAAACGATTTCGCTTCCCGTCGCCCACGGCGAGGGACGATTTTTGTGCGCCTCGGATAGGGTTCGCAGCGCACTTCATGCGAACGGGCACGTCGCGCTTCGCTACACGCGTCACGACGGATTGGCCGCCGATGGTGAGTTTCCGCACAACCCCAACGGCAGCACCGACGACATCGCCGGGATCTGCGACGCGACCGGGCTGGTCTTCGGGCTGATGCCTCACCCCGAGCGTCACATCAATTCGTTGCAGCACCCGACGTGGACGAGTCGGGAATCGAGAATTGAGTTGCCGGCGGAGGGATTGTCGATTTTCGCCGGCGCGGTTTCGTATTGCCGCAGTACGTTGTAAGCTGCCGGGTTTACAAACTGGTTATTTCATGTCCACCCAAACGCCGTTAGCTGCTCTTCGCCAAAAAATTGAATCTCGACAGGCCGTCGTCGGCGTCATCGGCCTGGGCTACGTCGGCCTGCCTTTATTAGCGGCGTTTCATGCGGCCGGGTTTTCCGTGCTTGGCTTCGACATCGACCCGTCGAAAATTTCCGCACTCAAAGAAGGCCGCAACTATCTGCTTCACCTGGGGACGGATCTTGTCCGAAACATGCTGGGCTCGCGGTTCGATGCCACCGCCGATTTCGCGCGCCTGAGTGAGGCCGACGCCATCATCGTGTGCGTCCCCACGCCGCTGGGGCATCATCTCGAACCCGATCTCTCGTATGTCGAAAAGACCGCCGACGATATCGCAAAAGTATTACGGCCCGGTCAGTTGATCGTTCTCGAATCCACCACGTATCCGCGCACCACGCGCGAGATCATGTTGCCCAGGTTCGAGAAAGTCGTCGGAAAGCAGGGATCAAATCTTTGCGGCCGCGATTTCTTTCTCGCGTTCAGTCCCGAGCGTGAAGACCCGGGCCGACGCGATCATAACACGACTACGATCCCCAAACTGGTCGGCGGGATTGACCCGACTTCGGGCGAGGTTGCGGCGCAGCTTTATCGATGTGCGATCAAGGAGGTCATTCCTGTGAGCACGGCCGAGGTCGCCGAGGCGGCAAAGCTGCTGGAGAACATTTATCGCGCGGTCAACATCGCGCTGGTGAACGAAATGAAGGTGGTGCTTGATGCCATGGGCATCGACATTTGGGAAGTCGTCGCCGCCGCCAAGACCAAGCCCTTCGGCTTCCAGGCGTTCTATCCCGGCCCGGGCCTGGGCGGACACTGCATTCCCATCGACCCGTTTTATCTGACTTGGAAAGCCCGTGAATACGGCCTGTCGACACGATTTATTGAACTCGCCGGCGAGGTCAACCGCGCGATGCCCGAGTACGTCGTTCGACGCACGGCGCTGGCACTGAACGATCGCGGAAAGGCCACGCGCGGCTCGCGCATCCTGATCCTTGGCCTGGCTTACAAGCCCGACGTCGACGACGTGCGCGAGTCGCCCAGCTTTGAACTGATTGAGAAACTCGAGCACCTCGGCGCGCATGTTGACTATCACGACCCGCACGTGCCCAGGACGCACAAAATGCGTCAGCATGATTTGCAGATGGAGAGCGTGCCTTTGACTCAGCAGACGTTATCGACTTATGACTGCGTATTGGTCGCGACGCATCACAAGAACATCGACTGGCAACTCGTGGCCACGCATGCAAAACTGGTGGTTGATACGCGCAACGCGCTGGCGGGCACGACGATCGAATCGTCGCGACTGGTGAAGGCGTAGTCGCGAGAGAGATTGGTAAAGGAGTGCAGGTCGAGTTGAAGGGCGATTGATACCGATCGAAATAAATTCTCGCTTAATAGATTTGGGGGCGGCAGTCTCTGCCGCCGGGGGAGTAGATGTTCGGCAGAAACGTCACAGGTGTGCCTACCAGGATCTTGCGCAGGAACTTCCCGGGATTCGCATAAAGTTTTAATTCATAGATTGTAAATGTCCTGCCGGACGGGCCGGATTTGGCAACGTCGGGCGAAGCAATTTTCGGGTGAAATTCCTTCTGTTCTCGCCCGTGCGGCAGGACAATTTCTGCCTGTTTCCAATTGACCACCGCCCGCAAAATCAGTCAATCAATCAATCAGGAAAAGTAATTTCCGCGGCCCGTGTTGAATCACCCGTCGCCAGAGCGATCGCGACAGAGATGGAGTCGATCACGTCGCGTGCGAGGACGGACCGTGTGCCGAATTTTCGCCCGGCGATCTCGCCCGCCAGCCCGTGAAGATAGACGCCCACGCTCGCCGCCTCGAACCGCTGCATTCCCTGTCCGATGAGCGACGCGATCATGCCCGCCAGGACGTCGCCCGTGCCGGCCTTGCCGAGCGAATCATCGCCCGTCGTGTTGACGTAGGCGTCGCGGTTGGCTTCCCCGTCGGTTACCACTGTTCGGTGACCCTTGAGCACGACGACCTGCCCCGACATCTCTGCAAATGCGATGGCGAGCGCGAGTCGGCCGGTGTCGTGCGTTGGCACTTCGGACTCGCCGACGAATTTCGCGAGTCGCTTCATTTCGCCCGGGTGGGGCGTGAGCACGGCCGGTGGCATTTCGCTCGGCCAGCGTTTGCCGATAGCCAATACGTTCAGCGCGTCCGCATCAATCACCACCGGCGTCTTGCCTTTGAGCACGGTACGCAAACGGTCGTGCGAGTCGCGCGAGACGCCCATGCCGCAGCCGATCACAGCCACGTCGGCCGACGCGACCGCGGTTTTGAGTTTACCCCGATCACTCTTCTCGCCGTCGCCGTCCTTGGTCAGGCCCAGCCCGATTAATTCCGGCGCGAACGACAGCGCACCCGATAGCATTGCACGAGGCATCGCGACCTGCACGAGCCCGCTGCCCATTCGCAATGCCGCCAATCCTGCGAGCACCGGCGCGCCGGGCATGTCTCTGGATCCGCCGATGATCAGCACGCGGCCGAACGTGCCCTTATGGCCGTCGGTCGGCCTGGGGGGCAATGAAAATGGCAAAGCAGGGTGCAGGGTCAAAAGGGATTCTTGTCGAGCTTGATAGGGTAGCTCCTGGTCATTAAATCCACACTGACAAAGGACCAAATCCGCTTACCGGGGAAAACCTGACGAACGCCTCAGGTCGCCCAATACACGCAGGCGGATAGACTTATTTGACAAATAGTCGTCAAATTAAGAGACTCAAAATACAGTGCAGGTGATAAATTCCGGTCGAACTTTTCGCGTATTTTGGCCGACCGCTCGGCCGAACGATTGGCCGAGCGTGAAGTTACGAAAAGCGGTGCCGATGAAAAGCCGTGTCGATGAAAAGCCGTGTCGACCAGTTCGTGATGGAATTCAATCACACGGATGCGACTTCAGACTGAGTCAGTGAAGACGCATCGCTCGCGGCAACGTTGTTACTGAATACGTCGAATCAGGACTCTTTGCATGACGCACGTTTGGTTACGGCATAGGTCGAGGCGACGGCTGTATATTTGCGAATCGATTTAGAAAAAAAGGTAACGAATTCATGACTAAACCTCGCGCCCTCAACATTGATTCCGAAGCAAATATTCTGTCCGAACTTGAACTGCTGCGCCGGGGCCATACGGCGGCTGGAAACTGGACGCTGCCGATGGCGTGCTGGCACCTTAAATTGCCACTCGACATTTGTTTGCACATGCCCAAGCAGACTGAAACGCAGCCGGAGCAGCAGGAGCTCAAGGGACGATTGGACAATTTGATAGACGGCGGAAAGATGTCGCACGGCATGACGATCTTCCCCGGTACCGAACCTCCCGCCGATGCCGATGAGACCGCTATCGATAGCATTGTCGCTGGTCTGAAGGCGCTGCAGGACTATCCAGAGTCGCACGTCGATTTTGGTTATTTCGGCCCCGTGCCGACAGACCGATTCAGAATGTTTATCTGCAAGCACGCGGAAAACCATTTGGCGTTCTTTTTGCCCCAGGGTAAGTAAGTAAAAGTTTGCCTTGCTGGGTCTAAAAGCTCCATCGTCGAACCTAAATCGGCCGAGCGAAATTCGTTTTCCCGTTTGTTGAGGCTATACTCTTTCTGGCATGTCATGTTTCGTCGGTCCATTTCGATACGTTCTCACCCTCATTCTGGCGGTGGCTGTCCCGTTCTGCTGTTGCAGCTTCCAAGTGCTCATGAACGCCTGCGCGGATTGCGTAGAACCATCGCACGCCGTAATGGCGTTAGGTGCTGAGAGTTCCAGCCATCAAGACGGCGATGGTTCTCATCCCCACCAAGGTTCAAAGTCCGGCCAGATAGAGGGTGGAATCGTGACGATGATGAGCAACCGCTCTCTATCGCCAGTCGGCACCGGACACAAACACGGGACGACTGACAGTCATGGTGACAATGACGGTGACAATCATGGTGACACCGTTTGCAGTAAGCACGAAAAAAAAGTGCTCACGTCGGCGAGACTCGCAGTTGAGTTGTCTACAACCGTTTTGGTTGACGTATTGCCCTGGCCAGAAATCGCGCAGCTAACTTCGAGTTTCCCAACTGATGTTCAGTCTAGGTCTGATTGGGCTCAAGCGAGACCTCCGACTTCGCTGCTGAGCCTTCATTGCGCGCTGATTGTGTAGCGGATTTCTAAAGCCGACGCCGTGACGAGTCGTCGAGGTCTGACTTTGCGCAAGCCGCGTTCGTTACCGCAACTCTATTTAGTTAGTCGAAACGACCACTCCTCTTCGGAGCCTACTTATGTCTCATCCACGCACGGCCGTGGTGCTGGGCGCAATAGCGCTGGCGACCACCGCAATTCTGATTCCTGTTTACGCCCATGAAGGGCACAACAAAACCGCCGGTTCGACGTTCGACCCCAACGCCCCGAAAAAGGTGTCTGAGGCAACCGCATCGGCCATCAGCCTCAAGACCGCCGAGGTGGACTTTGGAGAAATCGAGGATGTGGTCAGGCTCACCGGGATGGTGCGAGCCAGGCCCGACTCGCTGTTTGCCGTTTCTCCGAAGTATGCCGGGGTGATTCGGTCCGTCGCGGTGCAGCCGGGCGATCAAGTCACCAAGGGCATGATTCTCGCGGAGATCGATTCGCCCGAGGTCGCCCGGCTCGTGTACGACCTGAAGCGGCTCGAAGCCGAGAACGAACGGCTGCTGTTAGACGTGATGCGGTCAGAGTCGCAGGTGGCTTCGCTTGAGATTGAAATTCCGTCGCTGGTGAAGAGCGCCGAGATCGCCGAGGCGGAGGTCGAGCGGCTTTCGTCTGCGGGCGAGAGCGTGTCGGCGAACGTCGTTGCCCAGCGAAGGTCAGAGGCGACCAAACTCCGCGCCGACGCAGGGCTTCGCGCGATCGCGCAGTCGCAGGCGCGCGCTGAGGTGCAATCTTTACGTCGGCAAGCCGAGACAACCAAGGCCGCGGCAGAGTCACTTCGTGGCACGCTTCCGGGCGTGGATGTCCAGGGGAGTTCCGAATCGATTGTCGACTCGGCACGCTCGGGCATCGTTCGTCTCACCTCGCCGATCGACGGCGTGATTGTCAGCCGGACGGGTTTGCCGGGCGAGGGTGTGGCGGCAGGATTCGCGATCGCAACGGTCGGCAATTTCAGTGCCGTGCAGATTCAAGGAGAACTTCCCGAAGGGCTCATAGATCGCGTCGCGTCTGTTCCCGGCGCCAAGGTGCGAGTCACTCGCGAGACGGGCGTTCAAGGGGCTGCCACTGCCCAGGGCGACGCCATTGCTCAGGGCGGTGCCACTGCTCAAGGAATTGTGCGATACGTCAGTCCGGTGATCGACGCGGCCAAGCGGACCGCGCATGTCATCGTTGATATCGACAACGCAAACGGCGTTCTCCGCCAGGGACAGTTCGTCGATCTCGCAGTGATTCTCGCCGCCAACGAGAGCGTTGTGGTCGTGCCCGCGAGTGCAATCGTCAAGGAAGGTCCGATCCAATATGTCTTTGTCAAAGAAGGCAAGGGCGAGAGCGAAGTTTTCGTGAAGCGTGACGTCGCCACCGGCGTGCGAGATGACCGCTTGGTCGAGATCAAGCTCGGGCTCGTGCCGGGAGATATCGTCGCAGTAAGCGGGGCGTTCAGCATTACTCAGATTCGGGGCTTCGTGCCCGGCGCGCCGGAGCCCGCGGCGCCGGCGAAGAGCACTGACGGCCACGGACACACTCACTAATCTCGGCTTCTGTTTCATTTCCTGCTCAGGAAGGATTTTCGCTTGCTCAACTGGATCATTAAGTCTTCGCTTCACAACCGCGTGCTGGTGCTCGTGGCCGCGCTGTTGGTGTCGGTGTACGGGATGTACGTCACGCTCAACACGCCGACGGACGTACTCCCCGACCTCAATCGGCCCGTCGTCACGATCATGACCGAGGCGCCGGGTCTCGCGCCCGAAGAGGTCGAGGCGCAGGTCACGTACAACATCGAGACCGCGGTCAACGGCTCGCCCGGAGTCGAGCGCGTGCGAAGTGTTTCATCGCTCGGGCTATCGATCGTGTATGTCGAGTTTCAGTGGGGCACGGACCTCAAATACAACCGCCAGGTCGTGACCGAGCGATTGGGCACGATCGCCGAGAAACTTCCCGCCGGCATCGTCCCGGCCATGACGCCCGCTACCAGCATCATGGGCGAGATCGCCTTGATCAGCGTCAGCAGCACGACGCTCTCGCCGATGGAAGTGCGCACCGTTGCGGAGTTCACGCTTCGACCGGCGATTCTCTCCATCCCCGGCATCGCGCAGGTGACTGCGATGGGCGGCGACCTCAAGCAGTTCCGCGTGCAGGCCGACCCGGACAAGCTCAGGCTATTCAATTTGACGCTTGAAGATGTCGAGAAGGCACTCGCCGCTGCCAATATGAATACGGGCGGCGGGTTTATCGTTAGCGGTGCGCAGGAGCTCGTGGTTCGCAATATTGGTCGCGTGCAGACGGCAGAGGATATCGCCGCGTCGCTGGTCGCTACTCGTCCGGGCGATCACGATTCGCCGCCGCGGGCCGTGCTCGTTGGTGATGTGGCGACGGTGACCGAAGCAGGCCCGACCATCAAACGCGGCGATGCTTCTGACAACGCACGCCCGGCCGTCATCATGGCGATCCAGAAGCAGCCGGGCGCCGACACCCGCACGCTGACACGCGCCCTGGACGCGACACTCTTAGAGCTCAAGGCCACGTTGCCGTCCGGCATCGAGATCAACTCCGACGTGTTTCGCCAGGAGCACTTCATCGACTCGGCGATCAGCAACGTGATCCACGCCCTGCGCGACGGTGCGATCCTCGTGGTCATCATCCTGATCCTGTTCCTCATGAACGTGCGGACCACGATCGTCACGCTCGCCGCGCTCCCGCTCTCCATCATCACCACGTTTCTGGTCTTCCACTGGCTCGACATGAGCGTCAACACCATGACGCTGGGCGGGCTGGCGGTTGCGATCGGCGAACTCGTGGATGACGCGGTGGTCGATGTCGAAAATATCTACCGCCGACTCGGTGAGAATCGCCGCGCCGCCAAACCAAAACCTGTGTTGGATGTGGTGTATCAGGCATCGAGCGAAGTCCGCAATCCGATCATCCTCGGCACGGTGATCGTCATCATCGTCTTCTTGCCGACGTTCTTTTTGCCGGGCATCGAGGGCAAGATATTCGCGCCGTTGGCGACGGCGTACATCGTGAGCATTTTTGCTTCGCTCGTGGTCGCACTCACGGTTACGCCCGTGCTGGCGTACTACCTGCTGCCTGGCATCAAGCGAATGGAACACGGCAAAGACGGGCTGCTTCTTCGGATATGCAAGCGAGTAGCGCTACAGTCGTATGCGATTTCCATGCCCCGGCCCACGGCGGTGCTTGTCACGCTGGGCGGGCTCGTTCTTGTTGCACTCTTCATGGTGACGCGGCTCGGCTCGGAATTTCTTCCGCCGTTCAACGAGGGCACCGCAGTCGTCTCGTTCTATGGACAGCCGGGAATTTCGCTCGAGGAATCCAACAAGCTCGGCAACAAAGCCGAGGAAATGATTCTTACGATTCCGCAGGTCAAAAGCACCGCCCGCCGCACAGGTCGAGCCGAGCAGGACGAGCACGCGCTGGGCGTGAACGCAAGCGAACTTGAGGTGGACTTCTGGACCAAAGACGAGGCCGAGCAGCCCGACAAATATGCCCTGGCCAGTGGTCGACGACCACCGGCCGTCAAAGACGTCCTTCCGCGCGAGGAAGTCTTCTCGATGATTGAGGAAAAACTCTCCGCCTTCCCGGGCGTGGCCGTCGGCATCGGTCAGCCCATCAGCCACCGCATCGAGCATCTGCTGTCGGGCGTTCGCGCTCAGGTCGCAATCAAGATTTTCGGCGACGACCTCAACACGCTGCGCACGCTCGCCGACCAGACCAAAGCCGCAATGGAAGGCATCTCAGGCGTCGCCGATTTACAGGTCGAGCAGCAGGTGCTGGTGCCGCAACTGCACATCACGATCGACCGCGTCGCCGCGGCGCGTGTCGGCTTCACGACCGCCTCGCTCACCGACGCGATGGAGACCGCCACCAAGGGCAAGGTCGTGGGTCAAGTCCTCGACGGCCTGAAGGTTTTTGACATCACGCTCACTCTCGATGACCGCCACCGAACCGACCCGAGCAAGCTCGAAGAAGTGCGGCTGGTCTCGCCCACCGGCGCGATCGTGCTCCTGCGCGATGTGGCGGAAATCGTCGAAAAGCTCGGCCCGAACGAGGTTCAGCGCGAAGCACTCCGCCGCCGCATCGTGGTCTCGTGCAACGTGCGCGGCCGCGATCTCGGTTCGACCGTCGAAGAACTGCAGAAGTCCATCGCGTCAGACATCAAGTTGCCGCAAGGCTACACCATACAATTCGGCGGCCTGTATGAGGCGCAGAAGGAATCGACGCGCCTGCTGCTGATTTTGGGCCTTGGTTCGCTCGTCGCGATCTTCGTCATCCTCTATACGCACTACCGCTCGAGCATGGTGGCCGCGCAGATCATGCTCAACGTTCCGTTCGCGCTCATCGGCAGTGTGGCGGCGCTCACGATCACGCGCGAGCCGTTCAGTGTCGCGTCGCTCGTCGGCTTCATCAGCCTCACCGGAATCGCCACGCGAAACGGCGTGCTGATGGTCAGCCATTACATCCATCTCATGACCCATGAGCGTCAGCAGTGGAGTCGTGAACTCATCATTCGTGGCAGCCAGGAACGCGTCGCGCCGGTGCTGATGACCGCCGTCACGGCCGGGCTGGGCCTGATCCCACTGGTGCTGAGCAAGGGCGAGTCGGGCAAGGAAATTCTTTATCCCGTCGCCGTCGTCATCCTGGGCGGATTGATCACCAGCACACTGCTAGACTTCTTCGTGACCCCGGCCGTCTTCTATCGCTTCGGCAAGACCGCCGCCCTGCGCCTGGCCAAAGAGCACGCCGACGAGCACGCCGAGACGCACGCCGAGACGCACGGGGAAATATCGCCCGGCGAGAACGGTGCGGTCACCGAGCGCGTCAACAATGAAGCCGTCGCATTAATGCCGCCGCCTCCGACTGACACCACCACGCCGCCTGCGAAGGAGGGCACGTGAACAGCGACGACAAAACATTCACCGACGATCAACTGAGAGGACAAAGGCTGTGCGGGCCCGCGTGCGCTCCAATCGGGTGGGGCGGAGGCGGCAAACCCGGTATCGCCGATTCGCTCCACGGATCAAGTGCGAGCATTGGCAGGATCGAACGTTTTGAGCAGCTCGGCAACAAGGTCCGCTTGCCGAATCCTGTTCAGCGTGCCGTTGCGGGCGCGGCTCTTCAGGACGCCTTGATCGCGGTCCACGGCCTTGACCCACTTAATCGCCGCGCACAGATCCCAGTTTTCTGGATTATTCATGCGTTCGCGCTGATATGTCGCCTTCAGCGGCAGCTCCGACAGCGGCTTGCCCTGACCGGCGGGAACGAAGTCCTTGAACGGCACGGCCTCGGCCGTCACTTCGCCCAATCCGACGTAACCATGCTGGCTCAGATACGCGAACACCTTGTCGCCGACCCTGAGCTTCTTGGCGAAGTTGATATAGCGCTCGCCGCCGCCCGCGAGCAGAAATCCATACTTGCGGCAATCTTCCCACGAGCGTCCGTTGTTCGGTTCGTCGCCGGTGTTCATGAACCAATAGCCTGTATCCGTGCCGCTTTCTCGCACGGCTTCTCTGACAGTGACCGCCTTCTCTCGCACGCGGATCATGTATTCCTCCGCTTCGGGCAGCGGCACGACCTGCTGAGCATCGACGATTGTCTGGTTGTCAATGACGTAGGGCTTCAATCGCACGCAGCGAATATCGAGGTCTTGTTCGTTGAGCCAGAGCACCGTGGTCGTCAACTCTTTCGAGAAATCAGCTGCGACCAAGACGATCCGAACTTCACGCGCAAAGTCCTCCTCTTTCGGTGCGTCCCATATGAGAAAGTCGAGCAGTTCAACGCGTGCATCTCGACCGGGTTTGTCTTTGTCCAGATAATCCTGGAAGACCTCGACGGCCCGGGCGAAGGTCATACCGCTGACCATCGCGGCATAGCGGATCGCCTGCAACTCCATGTGGCCGCCGTCGTTGTCGCGCTTGAGTTCGAGAACGACCAGATTGGCCTGGTCATCCACGCCCAACAGGTCGATGCGCCGCTTGGAGTCTTCCCACTCGGCAAACTCCTCGGAGATGACCAGCACGTCCGGTGCGACCACGCTAATGTTGGCACGCAGCAATCGTTGCAAGTCAGCACGCTCTCTAATCCCCTGCTTGGGGAACGAGGTCTCAGGGAGGGCTTCGATACGTTCGGAAGTCATGCGGTAGACTGGCATGGCGTGGATGGTAGCAGCAGGTCTTGTATGTGTCCTCTACGCCTTTGTGGTGAA
>JBBQKP010000102.1:0-11549 GCA_038326995.1 Tepidisphaerales bacterium | reverse complement strand
CGCGGCGATGGTGCTCACGCTCATCCACAATTTGCCCACGCCGAGCCCGCGCGTCAGCACCCGCTCGTCGGGCATAAAGCGATCGACGCACACGCCCAGCACGTCCGTGCTTCCCGCGACGTTCACCAGTCGGCCTCGCTTCGCGCCGGCCAGCAACATCGCGGCCGAGGTGTCCATGCATCCGACCAGCGTCGGCGTGCCTTCGGTCAGGCCAAAGCGAGCCGCGCCCTCGACGGAAATCACGCCCGCACGCTCATTCGCCTGGCGAACTTCGGGCATCTGCGACTCTTGAATATCGGCAGCCGCGAGAAGGTCAGTGTTCCAGCCATGTAGTTGTCGCGTGTTGAAAAAGCCAGTGAATGAAGCGTTCGACGGGTCGATCACACGCACAGATCGGCCGCACCATGACTGATGCAATAGCGTCTGAAAATGCCCCAGCGTTTTCGCGCGGGCGATGACGCTGGGGGAATGTTTTTTGAACCATGCCGCGGAGGTCGAACTGATTCCGCCCGGGACGGGCCTGCATCCGACGATCGACAAATGCGCTTCACGTCCGATGCGTTTCTCGATCGCATGTGCTTCAGCAATCGACCTGCGGTCCTGGTGCGTAACGACGTGCGAAATCGCCCGGCCTTTCGCGTCGATCGCCACCCATGACGGCGCCATCACCGCCGCGGCGATCACGTCCACTCGCCGGGCGACGGGCCCGAGCTGGCGAAGTGCTTGTGCGATCGAATCGAGAATGTGATTCGCATCGATCTGCGCGCGGTCGCCGCTAATTGTGCGGTCGGACTTGAGCGCTACGAATCCGACCTTGCCGACGACTCGGCCGTTGGTGATGACCGCCGCCTTGACGCTCGATGTGCCGATGTCGATCGCGAGTGTTTTCATGCGGTCGCTCGATTCACGTTGGTGCTTGGTCACGCCTTGATTTCAGGAAACGCGTTGCTTCTTTTCTTACGCAGACAGAAAATCTGTCGGAGACCGGTGCCACCGACATTCTAATGGTGGACCAATGGTGGCACGGGTCTCTGACTTGTTCATTTATTATTTCAGAATCACCGATCGTTCTAAGATACAGAGCACTCGTTGAATTCATTTATGTGAGTCGCCTGGACATCCGAAAGTGAGGCCCGGCCGTCGGGATATCAAACCGTTCACTCTCAATGTGCCAGCCGTACTTTTCGTAAAATCCCCTGGCCGACTCGCGCGCGTTGCACCACAGTTGGCTTGAGTAGGAACGAATTTCGGGAAGATTTTCTGCGAAAATGAGGAGGGTCGAACCCACACCTTTTCTCGAGACTGTTTTTGATTGAACGGCAGCTTGAGTTTGTTCGCCGCCGCGTTGAAGGGCGTTCTCGACGGCCATGCCGCGTAACTGCCATGCGGGCGCATCGTTCCAGGCGCGCCGAATGAAAGTGCAGCACCCGACGACTTCCTGAGATTCGAGTATCGCCGCCAGGTGGATTGCGTATGGCTCGTCATCGCCGTCGAAGATCGCCGAATCACGAGGCAGGCCTGCGCGCAGCACGCGGTGCCGGAGGTCGATGATTTGGTGGCTGCCGACGGTTTGGATTCGCATGTTCAAAATTCGCGTTTGGGAACTGCATTGATAGAGAATTTAGGTGTCGATGGCAACGAATGTTTTTGTCGCGACAAGAGGCCGACCGTTATTGACGCGCCGTGAGCTGCTCATCGAATTCTAATGCGGGCCTTGATGCAAAACTCGGGATCAGATCCAGAGCCGTTGGTCTATCAATTCAATATCATCGGGCTGACTTCAGGCACAGCTACGCAGGAAGTCGAAATCGTCCGAGGTCGCCAATACAGCTGTGAATTATGGTATGGTTGCGACGCATCGCAGCCCTGATCGTTTGTGGTATTTCGTCGACAGGCTAAAAATAAAGAAGAGAGCATTCGCATGATTCGCAACATGGCCGAAAAAATGAGTCGCGGCGTTTCATTCTGGAGACGCCTTCCCGAAGAGTTCGGCAGAGTGAAAATGCGCGTTTCACCAGAGTCCGGCGGACTTCGATATTGGAAGTTCAATCTCCGCGAAGTCGATTCGCAACTGCTGAATTTTGTGAGCGAAGTTGTCAAGCCCGGCATGAGCGTGTGGGACATCGGTGCGAATCTCGGCTTGTTCAGCTTTTCTGCTGCGGCCAAAGCGGGCAAGAGCGGGCAGGTGGTAGCGGTCGAGCCGGATGTGGACAACCAGAAATTGTTGCTGAGAACGATCCGAGCCAACCGCGGAAACATCGCGGACGTGAGCGTCCTTGGAGTTGCCGTCGCGAAGCCTCCGACACGTTTCGCCAAATTCGACATCAGCGACCGCAGCCGCGCATCCAACAAGCTCGCCGGCTTTGGCAATAATCAATTCGGCGGCATCGCCGAGACGCGGGCCGTCGTCATCGTTACGCTCGACGAAATGCTGCAGGGCTTTCGCCCTCCCGATGTCTTAAAGATGGATGTCGAAGGCGCTGAGGTCGATGCCTTGCTCGGCGGTGCTAAGCTAATCAACGAAGTGCGGCCGATCTTCATCATCGAAGTCGGCGGAGACAATTGTGATCCGGTAACGAAGATTCTCCTTGATGCGGGTTATCTTCTCTTTGATGGCGAGAAACCAAAGGCCCAGCGAAAGCCGATTCCCACCGCGATTTGGAACACCATTGCCGTCCACCGCGATAGGGCGGCGAGCTTTGGGTATTCGGCCTGAAGCGCCACTGACTTTTTTGATACCGTGAATATCGAAGTGCTTCGCTCACACCGGCATCACTTGTCGCAGCTTGCCAATGATCGCCGGTAACGTGCTTAGCGTGTGTTCGAGCTCATCCTGCGTGGTGTATCGCGAGAGTGAGAATCGAATCGCACCATGTGCATGGCGGTGATCGACACGCATCGCCTGAAGCACGTGAGATGCTTCGAGCGATCCACTGCTGCACGCGGCCCCGGCACTGGCGCAGATTCCCTTTTCGCTCAGTGACAGAAGAATTGCTTCAGCGCTAAGAGCCGCAAAGCCCACGTTGGACGTGTTGGGAAGACGAGTGGCGCGGCCCGCGTGAATTTGTGTGTCGGGCACATTTCGCAGCAGTCGTTCTTCAAAATCATCACGCATGGTTTCGACCTTCACCATCTGCTGAAGCGTCGCCTGTGCGACTTTTGCAGCCGCTCCCATGCCGACGATGCCGGCGGTATTTTCTGTTCCGCCGCGGCGGCCTCGCTCCTGCGGCCCGCCGATGAGCCAGGGCTTGAGCCTGATGCCCTTACGCGTGAAGAGCGCGCCTACGCCTTTGGGTCCGTGGAATTTGTGCCCCGCAAAGCTCGCCGCGTCGATGCCCAGCGATGTCACGTCGACTGGAATTTTCCCGACCGCCTGCGTCGCATCCATATGCAGCGGAACTTTTTTGGAGCGACAGTGCGCGCTCAGCGTCTCCACCGGCCAGACGACGCCCGTCTCGTTGTTCGCCCACATGAGCGAGACCAGTGCGCATTGATCGTCGACGATGTCCTGGAAGTGAACCAGATCGAGCTCGCCTTGCTCGTCGACGCCGATCTCGACGATCTCGTAGCCGTCGCGTGCGAGTTGCTGACAAAGCTCGCGCGTGGCGCTGTGTTCGACGGTGCTGGTCACGATGCGGCGGCGTGGCGTGCGAGCCAGCAGCAGGCCGCGGATCGCGGTGTTGATCGCCTCGGTGCCACAGCCGGTGAAAAATAACTCGCCCGGCGCACAGTGAACCAGCGAAGCGACTTGCTCGCGCGCTTCGTCCAGTTTCGCACGCGCACGCTGACCCAGGCGATGAGCGCTCGAGGGGTTGGCCCAATCGTGCTCCAACATGTCGGCCATCGCACGCACCACCTCGGGGGCGGGACGTGTCGTGGCATTGCTGTCGAGATAAATCATGTCCATCGGATTGGTACTATAGGTCAGTCACTGGTCGATCGTCGATAGCCGCATTCGGCGTCGAATGGTGAGGGTAGTGAGGCGTGTCTGTACGAAAGACGATTCGCCGCGCATAATCTGAGCGCGGGCTGTTAGCTCAATTGGCCAGAGCACCTCCTTTACACGGAGGGGGTTACAGGTTCGAGCCCTGTACGGCCCAGTTTTCCCGGGCTCATCGAGTCGTTTGGCGATTTGGCGCAGCAGCGTCTGCTTCGCCTAGATCAGATGACTCGCTGCGTCCCGGTATGGCTCTCTCACGAGCTCTCACTATTGGAATGACCGGGGTGATCTGCGGCGGGGTCCTTGTTTTCGCCCAGTAGCACCGGGCTGAGTTTTCCGTACACCACGCTGGTTCCAAGCAGGATGGATCCGAGTCCGATGAAGCTGAGGATGCGCCAACCGGTACCCGCATCTGAAAGATCAATGAAGACGATTTTGCAAAGTGTAAGACCGAGTAACGCCAATCCCGCCATGCGGAGCACTTTGCTTCGCCAGGCAAAGCCGCACACGATCAGCACAAGGGAGTAGACCGAGTAAAACGCACTCAGCGAAAATTGATACTTGTTGTCGAGAATCTGCCGGCCGACTTCTTTCGTGCCGACGATCAGCACAATGATCGCTGCGATCAAAATGAGCCCGTCTCGAACATCTCTTCGAGATGATTTTCGTGCGACCCACAACACGCACCCGACCAACACGATGGCAGAGAGCGATTGCAGATTCATAATCGGCAAGGTCGGTCCGCGCATCAAACCTGAAAACACGAGCACGTCGACCGTCACAAACTTTGCCATCACTAACGCCAGAGAGAACCCGATCGCCGTCGTTATAGCTGCTCGGCTCGCCTGGCCGACCAGAATCCTTCGACACATCCAGATCGCCATCAGCGCCGCCGTCCACAAAACCGAAAGCGCCATTGCAGCCGCCTGTATCTTTGGCCAGACGGTACTCACCTCGCGCAAGAGCAATACGAGCTCCACGCTCATCGACACCGTCGCCAGCGTGATGACCAGGACCAGCGCGATGAACGACGCTTTTCCATCGTCGGGCGCTTGGGTCGCCTTGTTCAAAACCCTTTGCCAGCCGAACCGCACAAGCGTGTAAAGCGAACCCAGCACGGCGACGCCGACCATTGTCGTCGTGTTCAGAAAAGCCGACCCCGCGGTGCCATTTCCCAGTCGCGGCAGCACATCAAAAACAGTCCATCGCACACACGCCAAACCGATCAACGCCGTCGCCACCAGTAGATGGAGTCGCCAGGAAATTAAACGGTCCAACCCAATAAGACACCATGCCATCACGACCAGTGCTAGCGAGGAGTAAGGCGAATCAAGTTGGTACAAACATCCGACACCCATCACCAGCGCGGCGACCGTCGCAACGTCCTTACTCAAGCCGTCGCGCAGCACCAGGTCATTCGTCCGGGATTCCCGAATCAAATGCCCGACTATCCACCCCGCGATCCCCGTCCCCATCAGGAGTACGAACCACACGGGAATCACACCCGCAAACCAACTAAACACGGGCTCGAAGAATGCAGGTGAATCATTGGCGATGTGATGGCCCAGAAAAGGCAAAGTCAGCAGCCAAACGACTGCCGACCCGCGCCGGATCGGAACCGATTTCACCCACACTCCGAGTGCCGCATACCCCAATGCCTGACACACCCACGCCAAGAGCACCCACGGACCGGAAAAAACGATCGGAACGGTCGCGACGAACAGCGTCATACTCTGGGCGATGTAGCTGATCGCCATCGGTCGGTTCGTGCGTCGAAGCAACGCCGCTGCCATCAACGTGATCACCGCCAACCCAAGGAAAATCAATCCGCACGTGGTGGGCGAAAGATCGCTCGACCATCGATACAGCCCCGCGCCCAGCATTGCCGTTACCGCGAAGCTGAACCCCGCATAAGTCGGACGCAGCTTTTGGTCCTTGAGTCGGCTTGAAGAGAGAACAACTTCGATGTGATAGAGCAGCGCATAAACACAGATGGAAATTCCGTAGACGCTGCCGTGTGTGTTGTTTCCCAACACCAGCCATTGGCTCGACCACAAGCCGATCGACAAGAGTGAAACTACTCGCAAAACCCACCAGCCAGAAGTGTTGTGAATGTATGCAAGGAACAGCGCGACCAACTGCAACGCCAGAAGATAGATCGGCAAATTCCATTGCGATGTCGGCTCGGGTCGAACGATGACCGGCGCGAGATTCGCGCCGATGAGCGACAGCACGGCAATCGAGACCATGCCTACCCGATACGCGATGATCGCACCGATCGCACACGACGCCGCCATCAACGCGAACGCCGGCCCCTGCGAATAGAGTTCGTAGTACCCGTACCCGGCATAGCTGACTACGAACAACAGCGCTACACCCGCGCCGAATATTCCTGTCGACGCCAGCGCCGACACTTTTCGATGGACCCACTCGCCGATCCCGAGTACGGCGATGCCGACCAGATAAAGCAGGCCGAGTGTTACAGAATCAGGCACCACACCAAGCCAGCCTTGATCGTAGACATACTTCACGCCCAGCGCGCTACCAATGACCAGCACGACCGCGCCGATCCAGCCGGCCAGCTTCAGTCCGAACAACTGCTCGAGATTGTTCGGCTTCCGGGAGACCTGCTCAACGACCACACGTTCGGGTATGGGCGGCGACGAAACGGTTTCTGGTTCGATTGATGGCGATGGCATCTGGGCCGATTGATTCGCCAAAGGCTCGGCGTCCATCAGAATTGCCGGTGTCACATTGGCCTCAACCGACCTTTGCTGACCTGCTGGCCGGTGGTACTCCTGATCCTTCTGGTCCTTCATCTCATTCAACCGCCGAAGAGTCCCCGTCATCGAAATCTTGTCCACCACAGGCGGCTGTTCGACGCTAGCCGGCTTTGCCACGCCGATATGCTTTTCGAGTTCCGCGAGCCGCCGTTCCAATTGTTCAAGTCGTTGGTTGAGATCGTCCGACATGGTTGCCCCACTGTATGAAGAACTGAACAGGCACGATACTTCCAGACCAGGGCGAAAGACGCCGATGCACTGGATCGACCCGCGCAATGATCGACAATACGATTACAAGCCTGGCAGACCGTCTTCCAACTTCGTTTGATGTTTAAGTACGAATCCCGTAACGCCGCGAAATCTCGAGGCGTGCCCGGTTCTGGTCCTACATGACTGGGCCCTCTGGGACCCAAACGATCGCGAGATGGAAGAGCGACTTCGCGTCCTTACACACGAGTTCGCGGGTCGCATTTGCGTCCGGTCTTGCGACACAGATCGCGCGGAGAACCAGGCGTTTACGTAAGGCATCGCGAACTTCCCATCGCCTCGATGCCTTATTCGTGGCAAGTGCTTCAAGAGCCAGATCGGACTGCGTTCTGCCAAAGAACTCCGCTCTATCTCTGAGTGTTGGCTTGCCGCGTTAGCGTCATTTCGTGTGAAGCGTTCCGCGTAATTACATGACGTTTGTGAGCGGGACGTTGGGTATAATTGCACCAAAACAGCCGAAGACGCTAGGAGACTTACGTGTATCGCCTGCTTGCTGGCGATTGGATCGGTTCACTCCTGCCAGCCAGCTGACAGCGACACGGGCGCATACGCCCCCAGGTTGTCGTGTTTTGACACCCACGCACAAGATGTCACGCACCCCGAGCGCGCCCGGCCCACTGGTAAAACTCAACGCACTAACCCAACTTCCTCAGTTGCGGCTAAACTCGACACCGCAAACCTCAGGACGAAAACCGGGGACGCAGCGGCTCTGTTCGGTCCCTGGTGCGTCCCTGTTGTGTCCCTGTTTTTCTTCCACTGTATTTGCGTCGCGGCAGAAAACGGGCGTTGCGGTGTCCGGCTCGACGGGCCTCGGGAGATTTAAAATCACTTCGGGGCAAAACGGACATTGTGATATGGCAAGGCCGGCTGAAATGCCGAGACTAACAAGCCGCATGACGCATGACCGAAACACGATTCTTCTCGTCGCCAATCCACGTTCGGGTCGCGGCCGCGCGATGGAGACCGCCGGCGCGATCGTGGCGCTATTGAACCAGAACGATTTCGCGAGCGAGCTGCTGACGTTCGAAGCGTTTGCGGCGATGCCAAAACTGCCCGCCGCGGGGACGGTGGCCGTGCTGGGTGGCGACGGCACGATTCGCAGTGTTGCGTCGATTTTTCTTGCCGCGTCGGGCAAGGTTTTGAGCGGGGTTTCTTCCGGGGTTTCTTCCGGGGTTTCTTCCGGGGCATTGCCCGATTTTTTACCGATTCCCGTCGGCACGGCGAATCTTTTGGGCAAGCACCTGGGTCTCAAATGGAAGCGGGAAACGCTGCCGCAGTCGGTCTTGCACGCGGTGCGTCATCCGCAATATCGCGAGATTGATGTGGCGAGTGTGAACGGCACGCCGTTCCTTTTGATGTGCTCGTGCGGGTTTGATGCGCAGGTGGTTCACAAGGTCTCGGCAGCGCGGACGGGGCCGATCACCAAGTTCAATTACCTTCGTCCAATGATCGAATCGCTTCGCCGATTCGAGCCGCCCGTGTTGACGATCGAGGCGGACGGCCGGCGAATTTTCGGACCCGCGCCGGGGTTCGTAATGGTCGCCAACGCGGCGGAATACGGCGCGGGGTTCAGCCTCACGCCCGCCGCTCGCACGGATGACGGGCTGCTTGATGTTCGCACACTTTTGCTCCCGACGCGGCGGCGATTGCTGAGCAGTTTCGCGAAGAGTGCGATGGGGATTGTCGAATCACAGCCGATCCGGGCGAAGCACGTGCGGATTCATTCCGAGGTGCCCGTGCCGCTGCAAATCGACGGCGACCCTGCCGGTCACTCGCCCGCGGAAATTCGCGTGCTCGACATCAGGATTCGACTGCTCACGCCTTCGCCCAACGCACGCTCCTAACGCACGCTCTTAACGCACGCTCGTAACGCACATTTGTAACAAAATGACAATAACATATTCCATCATCAGAACACTTCAACCAAATGCCTATGGTGGCGGGGCCTAACCGACGAGTAATCGACTTGAAATACGACCAACATACAGAAATCCGCTTGGTGCGTGCGCGGCTCTTTCTTGAATCTTCTCTTTCGCACGTTGTTTCGCCCTGGTCCAGCCCCGCGGCTTGCATCGCGACCGCCGCCTCGACATAATGCCCGGTTCTCAGTTTCATGACCCTGTTCCGGACCTTCCGCTCGTGCTGAAGGCCTGGGACCCGGGCGACAGGCCGGCGTATCGGCCCAGAAGGAAAACCATGTCCATTACCGCAGAGAAGAAGTCCAGCGTCATCAAAACCCATGCCCGCAAGGCGAACGATACCGGATCGGCCGAGGTGCAGATCGCTCTGCTCACCACGCGGATCGTCGAACTCACCGGGCACCTCAAGACCCACAAGCTCGACCACAGCAGCAGGCGCGGCCTGCTCAAGATGGTCGGACGGCGTAATTCGCTGCTCAAATACCTCATCCGAACCGACCGACCGAAATATCAGGCCCTGATCGCAAAGCTCGGCCTGCGAAAGTAAACCCACCCGGGCGGGCACGACACCATGTCGTGCCCGCTTGCTTATTGCCTCCGATTACTCTCACCTTGCCACAACACAAGAGCCTCGACGACCAGAGAGAAATCCATTGCGGTCTCAAAATCGCAGTACGTCTCTCCCCCACCGACCTTCTCCCTCGTCGTCGTGGCTCTTAGCAACCAAAGGAACACACCATGCAGGCCATCAAAGTTTCCCGCACCATCGCGGGTCGAGAACTCTCCATCGAAACCGGCACCCTCGCCAAGCTCGCGGGCGGGTCCGTCACCGTCCGCTACGGCGAGACGATCATTTTCGCCGCCGCCGTGCGGTCCAACCCGCGTGAAGGCATCGATTTCTTCCCGCTGCAGGTCGAATATCGCGAGCGCACCGCCGCCGCCGGTAAATTCCCCGGCGGGTACATGAAGCGCGAGCGTGCCCCTTCCAATCGCGAAATCCTCATCTGCCGCCTCATTGATCGCCCGCTTCGTCCGCTCTTCCCCAAGGGATACTTCGACGAAGTTCAGGTTCAGATCGGCGTGCTCAGCTTCGACGGCGAGAACGACACCGACGTGCTGGCGGGCATCGGCGCCTCGGCCGCCGTCTTCATCAGCGAAATCCCCTTCACCGCGCCAATCGCCCACGTCAAGGTCGGCCGTATCGACGGCAAGTTCGTCCTGCTTCCGACCATTCAAGAAACCGAAGACAGCGACTTCGAACTCGTCATCGCCGGGACCAAGCAGTTCGTGAACATGATCGAACTCCAGGGCCGCGAAATTCCTGAAGACGTCGTCGCCGACGCCATTGAGTTCGGACATAACGCCGTCAAAGAGATCGTGTCGATGATCGAAGAGCTTCGCGAAAAGACGGGCAACAAGGAAAAGAAAGGCGCGATCACTCTGCCTGAGCCCGCGTTCGTCGAGGCCGTCAAGGCACGCGTCGCCAAGAAGATTCGCGACGCCAATGGCAAGCCCGGCAAGGCCGACCGTAACGCCGCGGTCGTGGTCATCCTGAAGGAACTCATCGCCGAGCTCGCTCCGCCCATCACCGACGAAAAGGCCTCGTACCTTCAGGTCATGGCACAAAAGGCCAACGATAAGAAGCTCAAGACCGTTTTCAGCGAAATCGAAGAGCAGGTCACGCGTGAACTGATCATCGACGGCATTCGCCCCGACGGCCGCGGACCCGAAGACATTCGCCCCATCTCCTGCAGCGTCGGCGTTTTGCCCCGCGTGCACGGGTCGGCCCTCTTCACCCGCGGCGAAACCCAGGCGCTCTGCACCGTCACCCTCGGCACGCCCTCCGACGAGCAAATCGTCGACGGCATGCAGGACGAGTACGGCCAGAAGTTCATGCTCCATTACAACTTCCCCAGCTACAGCGTCGGCGAAGTTCGGCCCATTCGAGGCCTGTCACGCCGCGAAATCGGCCACGGCAACCTCGCCGAAAGGTCGCTGCTCGCCGTCCTCCCGGGCGTCGATGTCTTCCCCTACACCGTCAAAATCAACAGCGACATCCTGGAATCCAACGGCAGCTCCTCCATGGCGTCGTCGTGCGGCGGATGTCTTTCGCTCATGGACGCGGGCGTGCCCCTCACCAAAATGGTCGCTGGAATCTCCATCGGCCTGGTTCAGGAACACGGCAAGACCGTCCTCATCACCGACATCCTGGGCGAAGAAGATCACTTCGGCGACATGGACTTCAAGGTCTGTGGAACCACAGACGGCATCACCGCCATCCAGCTCGATATCAAAATCGAAGGACTGGATCTCAAGCTCATCCGCGACACGCTGCACCGCGCCAAGTCCGCACGCTTGAAAATCCTCGACACGATGGCCTCGGTCATCGACCGCCCGCGTGAGAATTTGTCCGAGCTCGCACCGCGAATGCTCACCATCAAGATCGACCCGGAAAAGATCGGCAAGCTCATCGGCCCGGGCGGGAAGACGATCAAGGCGATCCAGGCCGACACGGGTGCGAAAATCGACATCGAAGACGACGGCACGGTCTTCCTCTCCAGCGTGGGCGACGCCGGCGGGCTGGGCGGCGCAGAACGCGCACGCGGCATCGTCGAAGCCATGACTCAATCGGTTCAGATC
>JBBQKP010000101.1:0-11652 GCA_038326995.1 Tepidisphaerales bacterium | reverse complement strand
ATGACCGACGACATGGCGATGAAGATCGCGGGCGATCCGGAAGTACTGCAGACCTTCGCGCGAGAAGGGCCTTTGGTTGTGGTGGTGAGGCCGGTAGAAAATCGTCTGAGCGGCGAGGTGATTCCGCGCGGACAGGCCGAGGCTTTCACGGCCCGCGTGCGAACGCTGCTATCAAAAACCGCGCGGGAAAAGTTCGTGTGGGTGATGAATCGCGACACGTTTTATCGGCTTCGCGAAAGTGAACTCGAAGGCATCGAGGTCGGTCCTTCACCTGATGCGACGAATCCGCGATACGCGCTGACGGCGACGTTCAGCAATCTGGTGAGCGTCGATCCGAATCGTCGTGCCGCGTATTATCTGTGCACGTTTCAACTGACCGACCTGGATCTGCGAACCATCCTCTGGGCCGATCGGTATGAGGTGAAGAAGATCGCGGTGAAAGGGTTTCTGGATTGACAAGAGTGCCTCGGAAAAAGTTCGCCAATACGAGAGCCGCGCGTAGAGTCGCGTGCCGTATTTTGTGCGCGATTTCCGTGATGGGCATTATCGTCGGCTGCAACAGCGACGGCAGCACGCCGCAATCTCGCCGGGCGGTTCAGGCGTTCTTGCTCGGCGAACCCGTCAGCGCGCAGCGGCAGTTTACGGCCATCGCGCAGAAGCCGGATCAGAACTACGTGCTGAACAATCTTCGACTGGGCGCTTCGGCGCTTGCGGCGCATGATTTTGAAGAGGCCGAGGCGGCGTTGGTGCGCGCGTATGAGGTATTGAACGCGACGCGCGTGAACGATCCGGGTCGGCGGGCGGCGGCCGTTCTGTTCGATGAAAAAATAAAAATCTGGCGAGGCGAGCCCTACGAACGTGCCGTCGCCAATCTGTATCTCGGCCTGATTTATTACGAGCAGGGCGACTACCAGAACGCGCGCGGCGCGTTCGAGAACGCACTGTTCAAACTGCGCGACTACGGGTCGGAGCAGCAGATTAAATCCGGCGACTACACGACCGTCGAAAGTGACTTCGCGATCGCGTTGCTACTGCTGGGCAGGTGCTGGGAAAAGCTCGGACGGCCTGACAACGCGCAGGCGCAGTGGGCCCAGCTCGACCAGATGAGGCCCGACGCGCGAGAGCTTTTGCAGCGCACGCGCGACCCGCTGACCAACGTGATGGTCGTCGTCGATTTTGGCTTCGGCCCGCGAAAGACGACGGAGTTCGATGGATCAATTGTGAAGTTCTATCCCTCGCCCGGCGAGGTCGGACAGATTCCGCGTCCGGTCGTTCGCGTCAACGGGTCTGAGCATTATTCGACCACGCCGCTGTTTGATACGGTAGTGATGGCGCAGGACAGAAAGTGGCAGAGCATCGACACGATTCGCGTGTTCAAGAGCGGCCTGGGCACAGCGCTGATCGCGGGCGGGGCGATCACGACCGGCTACGGTTTGAATCGTGACGACGGCAACACCGCATTGATCGGACTCGGTTTGATGGCCGCGGGTCTGCTCGCCAAGGCCAGCAGTCAGGCGGACCTTCGTCAATGGGAAATGGTTCCGCGTACGACGTTCGTGATTCCACTACGCGTGGAACCCGGGCCGTTCGAATTGGATATCGATTTTCCCGATTCGCCGGGGTTGCGTCAGCGCTGGACCGGCTACGTCGCGCCGTCGCCGGGTGAGGCCGACCTGCTGGTATATGTCCGAGCGATGCGATTCATGGCGGGTGAATATGCTGTGCGCAAGCCCACGGATGTTGCTCCGATTTTTCCTGCGGAATGACGCAAAACCAGATGCGCCCGGTCGGCCTGTTCAGTGTTCAATTGCTTTACGCTTGTATACATTCGTAGCGCATGGCCGACACCCAACGGAGTGAGAATTTGCACGACACTCAGTCGAACACTCGCGTCGGTGCCAATATTGCTGCAATGCTTTTGGTCGCGGTGATCGTCGCGCTGATTGCATCGATGTATCCGGGCGATATCGGCTGGCTCATCGACGAGCCGCTGCTCATTCAGCACGCGCTGGACGCCAACGCATCGGGCACGCTCGCGACGTCGGGCCTGCGCGGGTCGCTCGGCCACACGTACGGCCCGCTCGCGGTTCAGTTCTATCAACTCCTGCTGCGTGTGACAGGAGACGATCTGCTGACGGTCGTTCGCAGCAAGGCGTTCACCAACGTGCTGGTGTTTTCGATTTGCTGCATGTGGATCGCCCGGCGGTGCGGCGCGCCAATGGTTGCGGGGCTGATCGTGGTCGTCGCGCCCGGCGTGTGGGAGATGAACCGCCTGCTTTGGGACAACCCGCTGCTCCTTCCACTGTCGGCGGTCAGTGTGTTTGCGTTCGATCGGCTTCAGCAAGATCGTCATAATTCGACTCGTGTGATGCGCAAATTGTTCTGGTCGACGACGCTTGGAGTGACGTGGGTGCTGATGATGCTTTTGCACTTCATGGCCTTGCCGTTGATCGCCGCGATGGGTGCGATGCTCGCACACCAGATCGTCGCTCGAGATCGATTTCGATCGAACATGCGAGCTTTACTTGTGTGTGTCGGTGGCTTCGTGATTTCGTTAGTGGTCACATATCCGCTTTGGATCGGCTACGCGCGGCTGATGCTGATCGCGGATGTTACGAATGCGGTTTTGGAAGCGGGTGCACCTGTGGAATGGCCCGTCACGCCGAGGGCGCGCTGGCCCGAGTCCGAGATGAGTCCGCTCGCGCCCGTGCTCGCGCCCGTGCTCGCGCCACTGCTCGGCCTCGCGCCCGTCACGCGAGGACTGCCAATCGCATTCACGATCGTGCTCTACACGTTCGTTGCAGTGGGCGTCTACCGCGCGTTTGTCATGCCGGTGGAATCGCCCACACGACGATTGGCGATCCTTGCCGGGCTGACGGTGTTCGCCCAAGCGGTCATGTTTCGGGTGATGCTGCGTGAGTGGCATCCGCACTATTTCCACGCAACACTTCCTGTGTTTGCGGTGTTTTTGTTTCTCGCGATTGCACCGATAAAAATCAACGCGGCGCGGCTGGTCGTCGTCGGCGTATTGGTGGGCTCGCTTTCTGCGATCACGGCATCGAAGCAGCTTGATATTCACAGGTCGCAGATCACGGGCGATCCGGGCCACGTTCAGGGGCCGACGCTGGGGCGGTCGATTGGTCTTTCGCGTCAAATCTCATCGGCGGGCGTAAGATTTATCGACACGGAATTTCTTTCTCAAGCACTCAATCCGCTGACCCTGATCGTCCCGATGCGGGCCGCGAGATTTGCCTATGTTCCGTCTGAAACAACGCTTGTCGGACCGGTTGCGAAAATCGGGCAGACGAGACCCGATCAGATAGAGTCAAACGAGCTAAAGTTTGCTACAATCGCTAACGGCGGTTCCCGAGCCGTCTTCCGGATCGACCTGGCCGCGTCGTGGGAACTGAACCAGCAGCGAAAAGTTGTAAAAATAAAATAAGTTAGAAAAAGAGCATCGAGTAAGCACGGATTAAGCACTCAGTAAGTACCTAAGTCAGCACCTATGTGAGCACAGAGGATTCTATGGCAACGATTCAAATCGACCGACTTCTAGAGGCCGTGGTTCGTAAAGGCGCATCCGACTTACACCTTGCGGTGGGCAAGCCGCCGACGCTTCGTTTGCACGGCTCGCTGCGCGAGTTGCAGACGAAAGTTCTGGAGTCCGAAGACACGATGTCGCTTATGAAGTCGATCACGCCCGAGCGAATACAGCAGGAATTTGAAGAGACCGGTTCGGGCGATTTCGGGTTCGCCTACGGCGACGCGGCTCGTTTTCGAGTCGCCATCTTCAAGCAGAAGGGGAACTGCTCGATGGTGCTCAGGCAGATTCCAAACAAGCTGCTCACGTTCGAACAGATCGGCCTGCCCCGAATGGCCGAGCAGATTTGCCGCCGCCCGCGTGGGATATTTCTGGTCACGGGGCCGACGGGTTCGGGCAAGTCCACGACGCTCGCGTGCATGATCAACTGGATCAACGAAAACTTTGATAAACATATTATAACGATGGAAGATCCAATCGAGTTCTTCCACCCGCACAAGAAGTCGATCGTGGTGCAGCGTGAAGTCGGGACGGACGTCCCGAACTTTTCAGAGGCCATCCGCCGCGCGCTGCGTCAGGATCCCGACGTCATGCTGGTCGGCGAAATGCGCGATCTGGCAACGATCTCCGCCGCCATCACCGCAGCAGAAACGGGTCACCTGGTCTTCGGCACATTGCACACCAACGGCGCTGCCAGCACGATCAACCGCGTGATCGACGCGTTCAGTGCCGACATGCAGGAGCAGATTCGTGTGCAGCTTGCGAACAATCTGATCGCGGTGTTGAGCCAGACGCTGTGTCCGCGCGTCGACGTGGAAGGCCGCGTCGCCGCGTACGAGTTCATGTATGTGACGCCCTCGATTCAGAATCTGATTCGTGAAGCCAAGACCTATCGAATCGACTCTGACATCCAGACAGGCAAGAAGTACGGCATGCAGTTGCTGGACGACAGTCTGTTCATCCACTGCGCCGCGGGTCGAATCTCGCCCGAAGAGGCCGTCGATAAGTCGAAGATGCCCGGTGCGATGGTGGACAAGCTGCAGAAGGCGGGATTCATGGTTGCAACGACGGACAACTACCCCGACGCCGCGGAGCAGGCCGAAGCAGGGCCAGGAGCGAAGCCGAATCAGCCCAACCAGCCGAATGCGGCCGGCGGAGGCTCGGCGGCGGATGTCGCCAAGCAGCAGGCGGCCGCACGTGCCCGCATGCAAGCGGTCAAGTAAAGAAGTGGTTCGATGATTCGCAAGAGTTTCAGATACGAACGACTACCCGAATTTTCTCTCACCTTAGATAAGGCACACCCATGAGCCAGGTCGCATCTCCGCCAAACGCACTTCCGCCCTCCGGCAACTCCGGTGCCGCCGGCGGCATGCCGCCCGTCGATCAGCTACAGGGCCGACCGATCGGCCGCGTTCTGACGAAGATGGGCAAAGTCACGCGCGAGCAGGTCGTCGAGGCGCTGAACTTCCAGAAGGACAAGGGCAAGGGCGTGCCGCTGGGGCGAATTCTGATCGATTTGGGCTATTGCCGAGAGGGTGATGTCAGCATTGCACTGGCGGCGCAGCGCGGCTACGAGGGCATTGAGCTTCGTAACATCGAGATCAGCAAAGAAGCAATCGACGCCGTCCCGCCGCAGATCGCGACCACCAACAAGGTGCTGCCGATCAGCTACGACAAGGCGAAGAAGAAGCTCGTCGTTGCGATGGCGAATCACGAAAACTTTCGCGCGCTCGACGATCTCAGGTCGCTGTTTGGTTACACCGTCGTCGCGAAAATCGGCGACGGCGAGACGATCGAAAAGCTCATCAACAAGCATTACAACGCGCAGGCGGACAGCTTCCAGAACGTCATCAGCGAACTGACGACCGACGAGACGCTCAAAGATCTCAAGGGCCGCGGGCAATCGCTCGATTTGGAAGTGCTAAAAGAGTCGGCCGACAGCAACCCGGTGCGAAAGCTCGTCAACCTCGTGCTGCTGCAGGCGATTAAGGACAAGGCGTCTGACGTGCACTTTGAGCCGTTCGAAGAAGAGTTCAAGATGCGATACCGCATCGACGGCGTGCTCTATGAAATGATGCCGCCGCCGCCGCACATTGCGTCCGCCCTCAGCTCGCGCGTGAAGGTCATGGCCAACCTCGACATCGCTGAACGCCGCATGCCGCAGGACGGCCGAATCGAACTGAACGTCAATAATCAGCAGATCGATTTGCGCGTCAGCGTGCTTCCGACCATGTTCGGCGAATCCGTCGTGATGCGCGTGCTCGATAGAAGCAACGTCGCACTCGATCTCGACCGCGTGGGCCTGCGCGACGACGATCTCGTGACCGTGCGCCAGCTCATCCGCAAACCCAACGGCATCGTCGTCGTCACAGGGCCGACAGGCTCGGGCAAAACAACAACGCTTTACTCGGCCCTTCGCGAGCTGAACGATCCTTCGACCAAACTCATCACCGCCGAAGATCCGGTCGAATACGACATCGACGGCATCGTGCAGTGTCAGGTACGAAGCGAAATCGAACTGACCTTCGGCCGAATCCTTCGAGCAATGCTGCGTCAGGATCCTGACATCATTCTGGTCGGCGAAATCCGCGATAAAGAAACCGCCGAAATTGCGGTGCAGGCGTCGCTGACGGGTCACCTGGTCTTCACAACACTGCACACCAACGACGCGCCATCGAGCGTGGCCCGTCTGTTGGATCTGGGCCTGGAGCCGTTCCTTGTGACCGCGACCATCGAAGGCGTGATCGCCCAGCGACTGGTTCGGCGAATCTGCAACGAATGCAAAGAGGAGTACACGCCCAACGAAGAGCAATTGATGGAACTCGAACTTCGGCTGTCCGACGTCGCGGGCAAGAAGCTCTACATCGGCAAGGGATGCGAAAAGTGCAACAACACCGGCTATCGCGGGCGTCTGGGCATCTACGAAATTCTGGTATTCGACGAAGACATGCGTGACGCCGTAATTAAGCACGCCAGCACACAGGTCCTGCGAAAGATGGCCCAGGCGCGAGGCATGCGGACGCTTCGCGAAAGCGGAATCCTGTCGATCTTCGACGGGCTGACCACGATCGACGAAGTCGTACGTGAGACAATTCTGGACGAGGCATAATCGCGTGTGCGAGTCAGGTTTGCCCAATTCGCAAAGACGTGATTCGTGAGAATAAAGTTCAATGCACGCCGTCACGACAAAAATTCAATCGCCCAAAAATGTCAACGGACAGATCTCCGGACGTCCATTAGAAAAGCTTCTCGTAATTGAGGGTGCGTCGGACCTGCCGCGAACACTTTCATTCGTTCTGCACGAACTTGGCGATATCTCCGCTTCGCGCGTTTTGATGGACCCTGCTCCGGGAACTGCGACGGAAAGTGATCTGCTGAATTACATTGAAGGCGCAGGACGTGAGAAGCTCGTCGTTGAACTATGCAAAGGCATTCTGCTCGTAAAGCCTATGGGATATGAAGAGTCGATCCTTGCCGGGGAATTATTTGCCATGCTTCACGCGTACGTTCGGCCGCGCCGACTCGGGTGGCTTGCCGTGGCGGACGGTCCGATGCGTATGAAGGGACTGAATGTGCGAGTACCCGATATTTCGTTCATCGCTCGTCGAAGCGCGACAGATAAGCTCCCGAAGGAAGCGATCGCCTCGCGACCGCCCGATTTGGTTGTCGAGATTTTGAGCGAGAGCAACACCGCACGCGAAATGACGTTGAAGCGGGGCGAGTATTTTGCTTCAGGCACGAGAATGATTTGGGAAATCGACCCGCGAAAGAAAAAGGCGAAAATTTACACCTCCGCCAGTTCATCAGTCGAGATCGGCAGCCGCGGAATGCTGGACGCGTCGCCCGTCATCGACGGATTTTCGGTCCGGCTTGGCGAGCTATTTGCAGCCGCCGCCGACTGATTCGGTGAACATTCTGGTCGGTCAATTTATTCAGCGAATGAATCGCATCAGCGAATGAATCGCATTTGTGAAAAATCAGGAACGATTCGCAGCGGAATAAAACCCGCGGGCGGCTCGGCGGCTGGCCAATAGACGAAAAACGCCTTGCCCAGCATAAACCGCTTGGGCACTCGACCGGCCCCCGCCACCAGATCCTCGTCCTTGGAAAAATCGATGAACGATTGCCAGAGCCTCCCGTCCAGGCTCATCAATGTGTTATCGCCCAGCACGAAAAACTCGTCCTTCTCCAGACGAATCAGCCCGCTGTTTTTTGATCCGGCGGGAAAGTTGTCCGGGCTCGCAGAAACAATCGGCCTGCCCGATGCGCCCTCGCGATTGTTGTAGTACACGTCGCGATAGAGCGAGACGTTCGCGAGCGACGCGACCTGATTCGAGGCTTCGATTGAAATCGTCGGCAATGGTGTGCGGAGGTTCGACTGATATTCGCGAAGCAGTTGGGCGACGTTCGGCTTGTATTGCGCGGGCGTGGTCGCAAGCACTTCCGTGCCGTCGATTCGGACGCTCACGCGGTAGTCGGCGTTGATGAACTCAATGCGAGCGGGTCTGCCTACGCCAACGGACGTCAAATCGTCTCGCCGCGCCAGCATGATTGCGGGCGTACTCGCGTCGCCAGTCTGCAGGTCGCCAGTCTGCTGGTCAATCGACTGCTGACTCAACGTCACGCCCGTCGGGGAAATCTCCAGCGTAAACGCGTCGTCGCGCTTGGTCAGTCGTAGTCGAAGCGGACCCGTGCCTGATTGCCGCAAGTAAGCGGCCGTCAGCTTGACGTCGGAGACGGCGTACGGTCCCGGGCCTTCGTACGTGGGCGTTCGGAAGAGATCGACTTGTGAGTTTCCCTCTCGCAGATACTTCGTCTGTGCATAGCCGAGCCAGTCGGTGAACGGCTCACGCTCGGCGGCGACGGACGGATCAAACTGAAGCGTGCCGGGCGCGGAGGACGTGCTGCTGAACGAAAACGTTCGGCCGGAATTTTGCCAACCGGCACCCGAAGCAACCCACGGCTGGCTCCACTTCGGCTCGGAAAGTTCGACACGATTCCCGGCGGCGTTCTGGTATTCACGCGTCAGTCCGCGCGGCTGATAGTCGTCGTCGTAGACGATTCGCCACATGGCTTCCTGGGCCGCGGTCGGCTTGACCTGAACTGCGAAATCTTCGGGCAAGAGCGTAGCCACCGGCTTGTCGACATTGCTGGCATAAAGGTCGCCGTCGAGCAGCATGAGCGTATCGCCCGGCAGGCCGACGAGACGCTTGATGTAGTTCTGATCGAAGCTGGTAGCGCGTGCGTCAAACTGTTGCCCGCGATCCGCCTTGAACACGACGACATCCCATCGATGCGGCTCGTGGAGCAGATACAGATATTTCATGACCAGAATGCGGTCGCCGTATTTGACGGGTGCACCCGTCGCCTGATTTTTCGGATCCGAAGGATCGGTACGGGGAAGGCGGTAGCCGCAGTTCGGGCATCGAACGTGCAGCGTCCGTTCGACGAGCTTGCGCTGGTTGTTCGTGCGATCCAGAACCTCGACGGAAACGGTCGGCTCGACCGCGGTTTCGCCGCGACTCGACGACGAATAATTGACGGCATAGCGGTATCCGCAATCCGGGCATCGATAATCGACGTGTGCACCCAGAAGTGTCGGAGCCATCGAGCCGGTCGGGATGACGAAGGCCTCAATGACGAAGCAGCGAAAAATGAAAGCCAGGACGAATGCGACGAGAATCTGCTCGACGGTTTCTTTTGTCCCGGCGGATTTCTTTTCGGTCAAGTCGGTCATGGAAGGCAGGATAGGCGAACGAGGGAATGGAAAGCACAAAACTAGAATCTAAAATCTGAAATCTAAAATCTGAAATCTGAAATCTGAAATCTTAGACTGCGGCGTTTTTGTCTACTGAGGCATCGCGTAGGTGATGCTTTCGAAGCCCGCGGCGTTGGCGGCTTCGTAGACGGCCATGCAGTGCCGAAATTTCACGTCGCCGCGCGGGCGGATGACGATCTTGAGGTCTTCCTTCTTTTGCCCCGTACCCTGGAGATTAATAAACATCTGCGTAAGAGCGGCCTGGAGTTGCTGCGGGTCGGAGGTGCTGATTTTCCCCGCACGGGCGACGAAGCGGTCGGCGGTGGGCATGTCGACGAAGATGTCGATCGGGTCGTCGGGCTTGAAATCAGCCGGCGGCGGGCTGCTGGATTCGCTCGTCGCCGCGGCCATCTGCGAGGCGCGCTGCACCATGTAATGCTCCGAAAGCGCGAACGTGCCGACCAACATCAGAAAGATGAGGATAACCATGACGACATCGACCAGGGGCGTCATGTTGGGCCCGGATTCGAACTTGGCTCCTCTTCGCTTGGCGATCTTCATGGGTATGTTTCTGCTGAAGGAATTGCGGGCCTGAAAAGAATCGAGTGGTCGGTCGGGTTGATGGGCTCGTTCAGTTATTCTGTCTTGGCTTTGGCTTCGGGCTTTTTGGTGTTGTAGGCGACCTTGGTGATTTTTGCGTCGTAGACGGCCTTGAGGACGGGGGCGAAGTTGCGGAAGGACATTTCGCCGTCCGCACGGAGAATGACGCCGAGCTCGTTGTTGTCGTTTCCGCCGCCGGGCTTTCCGTCTGGGCCGTAGTGAAGGCGAAGCAGCATTTCGGTGAGAGGCGATCGACCTGTCGCGGGGTCGATGACGGGGAACTCGGATTTGGAAGACCCACCCTCTGCCATCGCGGTGATGACGGGCCGATCGCCGCCGTCGGTCATATTGAGGATGATGTTGTTCGTGCCGAAGTCGGTAAGTTCTTTGCCGATGATGGTTGTGGGCACTTCGATATCGCGATCGATGCCGGTGTCCACGCCGATTTTCGCGACCAGCATGTAGAAGACGATGATGCAGAGCATCACGTCGATGAGGGGCACCACATTGGGGTGCTCGTTGTGAGATTCGCGGGGATGGAATCGTTTCATGAGAAGGTTCGTACTGGGCCAGATCTCAGTTAGAGATCGAATGATCGACTATCTTACTGCGACTGTCTTGCCGCGAATGTCTTACTGCGATTACCTGGCCGCAACTTTTGGGGCGGCCGGCTTGGCGGAGGTCGCCGCGTCGGGCTTCATGAGATTGAGAAGTTCCTCGGCTTTAAGCGCGGCTCTGACGGTGAGCTTATCGGTCATCTGTCGAAGCACGCCATACGCGCCCAGACACGGCACCGCCAGGAACAGCCCGAGGAAGGTGTGGGCGAGTGCCTTGGAAATACCACCCGCGAGCACGGCCGGGTTGGCGTTTCCGCCCGCCGCCTGCATGGCGCTGAACGCCTGGATCATGCCCAGCACTGTGCCGAGCAATCCGAGCAGGGGCCCGAGGTTGCCGATGATGTTGAGGTACTCGACGCGCCTGAACTCGTTGGCGGTCTGCTCGCCAAGGCTGGTTTCCATCGCCTCTTTCATTTCGGTGAACTTGGGCGCGCGTTTGAGAGCGGGGTTCAATGCCTGGCTGACGAAAGACGGGTCCTTCTCTGTGAAGTCGATCAACTCCTGGAACTGGCGGTTATTGATCATGTCGCGAATCTGCTCGGTGGACGTTTCGGGCATGAGCACCGAGGCCCGCGCTTTCAAAAATCCTTGAATGATGAGTGTCAGCGAGACCAGAGAGAGGATGCCGATGATGATGAAAACGAAGTCGATGTTGCCCAGAATCAAGGCGACGATTCCCGCGCCTTGGGGCTGCTCTATCGCTGGTGCGGCCGCGCCGGGGGCCTGCGCGAAGAGCGTGGGGGTTGCATAAATGATGGCGGCGACGGCGAGGAGCACCATCAGCATCAGTCGAACAGTCGTGCGGAATTTCATGGGTGTGATCTTGGGTTTGGGGGAAAGGGACAGACTCATCAAGGTCAATTTTTCAAGGCTAGTGTTTTGTCGAATCTAAAACTTAGGATGATTTTCGAAGAGTTGATCCACAGGTCAGAGACCTGAGCCACCTTTAAATTGTCAGCTATTCCCAAAATCATGGTGTGATGAGCCATCAGAGTTTATCCGCACTGACGCGTTTGTACGTCCCGCCGTGCTCTTTGGCGATTTGTTCCATCATGGCGTCGAGCGACTTGATCTGTGGGAGATTCCAGTCGGTCTCGGCGTTGCGGAACATGATGGTGTTGATGCGGGTTTTTTTG
>JBBQKP010000100.1:0-11701 GCA_038326995.1 Tepidisphaerales bacterium | reverse complement strand
GTCGTGCTGATTTCAATCTTCGTGCCGTTTGTTCGAAGCAGCCGCGAGGCGTCGCATCGCGAAATGTGTGCGAAGAATCTCAGCGACATTCAGAAGGCATTCGTCGGGTACTTTCAGATCAACAATTTCAATTACCCTCGTACGCGTGCCGATGCTCAGAGTGCGAAATGGACTGCATTCTCTGGTGTAGATGCCGTCAACGCGTTCGCCGACGATTCCGCCGTCGCTGTCAACGACGTGTCCGCATCACTCTTCTTGTTGGTAAAGTCGCAGCTCATCCAGGACCTTTCACTATTCATCTGTCCCAGTAGCAGCGATATTGCTGATTCAGTGAAAGACCTTGGTCGCAGATCGAATTTCCGTTCGCCGGCGAACCTGAGCTACGGCTACGCCTCGCCGTTTTCTCTGGCAGATGGATACCGACTGAACGACACGCTGCCCGCGCGGTTTGCGATTCTGGCTGACAAAGGAAGCAGACCGGATTCGACAATCGCACCAGACGCGGGGCCGTTCGTTCTTCGCAGCCTCAACTCGCCGAATCATAAAGGCGCGGGGCAGAACGTGTTATTCGCCGACGGAACCGTTCGGTTTGAAATCACGCCATATTGCGGCGTTACACGAAACGACGCGCCGGGCGACAACATTTATACCGCTCTGTCGGAGCAACCGTTGACGACGCAAGTCGCGCATGATGCGCCTGGCATTTACTCTCCGACCGCCGGACCTAGTTACACGTACGATTCGCTGGTCGTACCCGCGGATGGGTTTTCCAAATGAAACCTGAAGCAACGCGTGTCTTGGTCATCGGCGCCGGCCCGGCCGGAAGTATCGCCGCGATTCATCTTGCGCGCGCGGGCTTCGATGTCACCGTCGTCGAACAGAAGCGCTTCCCGCGAGACAAGGTCTGCGGCGAGTGCGTCTCGGCCGTCGGCCTGGATGTTTTGTCCCGCGCAGCCGTATTGGATGACCTTCGTGGACGCGGAATGACTGTTCTTTCCAAATCATGCGTCGTCGCAGGAAATGAGACGCTGACGCTGAATCTGCCCGCGATGATGGGCGGCATCACGCGGCGCGAGATGGATGTAATTCTCCTTGATCATGCGAAGCAAGCAGGCGCGAAAGTGCTTCAGCCCGCGCGTTTTGAGCGCGCCGACACAATCGGTCTGCAACACCGCGCGATGGTTCGTGAGCAGGGCAGCAGCGTCACAACACAGATCTTGTGTGATTGGATTCTTCAAGCCGATGGCAGGCCACCCGAGGGGACAAAGCCGACGGGTCAGTTTGGAATTAAAACGCATTTCAGGAATGTCGATCTCGATCCCGCGGCGATTCAACTTTTCGCGGCCGGCAACGCGTACGGCGGCGTGGCGCGCGTCGAGGACGGCTTGTGGAACGCTGCGTTCGTCGTGAGCGGCAATCAGTTCAAAGAACATTCGAGCGATATCGGTCAACTTTTCGCGGGCATCGTCGCGACGAGTAAAAGCCTCTCCGATGCAATGCGTCATGCGACCCACGCGGGTGAATGGCTGTGCTGCCCGCTTCCGCGTTATGGCGTTCAGAAGCGCTGGAGCCAAGGCATCATTCCGCTGGGCAACCGCGCGGCTGCGCTCGAGCCGATCGGCGGCGAAGGAATGGGCCTGGCGATGCGAAGTGCCGAGCTTGTCGCGATGGAAGTCATCGACGCCGCACGACAAAACAGACCGGTTGATGTAAAGCGATTGCGATCAGATTTCGCGGGTCTCTGGCGTGTTCGTCGCACGGCTTGCCGCGCGGGGGCGATGATCGTCTCCAGTCCCATCGCAGCGCGGCTCGCGATCGGTGCGATGTCCGTCATGCCGGGCGTGTCGGCACTCGGACTCCGACTGGTCGGCAAGTCGCCACCCGACTACATTCCTGCGGCGACATGAACACGATCAACGACTCACCCGCGCCGACTTCACGAACGGTTGCCGCCCAGACGTTTATCGCCTTCGATGGCGGCGAAGGGTGCGGAAAATCGACCCAGATTCAGCTGCTTCGACAGACCCTGGAATCACGCGGCAATCGAGTGCTGGCCGTACGCGACCCGGGCACCACTCGCATCGGCGAACTCCTGCGGTCGATCTTGCTCGATCCTTCGAACGTTGAGATGGGCATGCGGTGCGAAATGCTACTGTATATGGCCGCGAGGTCGCAGATGATGCACGAAGTGATAGCGCCTGCGCTCGCGCGCGGCGAGATCGTTCTTACCGATCGATTCGTGAGCAGCACACTCGCGTATCAGCTTTGCGGCGACGGACTAACCGCAGACGAAATTCGAACGGCCGCATCCATCGCACTCAGCGGCCGTATGCCCGACCTGACGATCATTCTCGACATGCCGCCCGAACTCGCGATCGCGCGCGTCAAACGTTCGAAGGACCGTATCGAACAACGGCCTGTAGAATATCACCAGCGCGTTCGTGAAAACTTCCTGAGTCAGGCGAAGACTAGTCCGCAAAACCACCGCGTAATCGACGCGAGCCAATGCGTTGATGTCGTCTCGGCCGAGGTTTGGAATGCGATTTCGAAGCCGTAGATCAAAACGCAGACTGGCAGACTTTTTCAATCGGGGCGAATCATGATGAGCGACGACGCATCGGATTCGAAATCAGAGGCCAGCCGTTCGCGGCCGAGGCTTGATCTGTTTTTCAGTTACTTCCTGTCCATCGTACGCGTGGCAAGCTGGATGATCGTGCTGGGCGCGGTGTATCGGCAGTTCGGTGCAGAAGTGTTTGCAGCGCTCGTGCTGATGCGATCGGTGTCTAGCCTGGCGCAGTATGCCGTGATCGGCATCGGCCCGACGGTTATGCGGTTCGTGGCGGAGGCGACTGCGGTGAAGCTGGTCGCAAGCGGCGATGTTAGGTATGACCAGCCGTCCGACGAATCGACGGTTTTGACGTACGCAACGCCCGGCCGGGGCAAGCCTGCTCAGAGCGTCGAGTCGCCGGGCAGGCGGATTTTTGTGATGGGACTTGGATTGTCGCTTCTGCTGGGCGTGACGTCCCTTTTCTTATTCTCGCTTCTAGCGAATGCTTACTTCTCCTCGCCGATCGCACCGTTTAGATTAGACCAGATTCTGCTCTTTACAGTTCTGTTTGCGCTGGGACTGATCGCGCGATTAGCAGGCGACTCGGCCGGTGCGATCCTGGCGGTTCGAAAGAAACAATGGCTTGATTGCGTAGTGTGCGCCGCATGTGATCTGGCATGGCTTTGGATGTCGGTAGTTGCCGTGACTTCGCAATCCGCACGACCAGCGATTCACATGATTGCCTACTATTTTGCCCTGTCTGGCGCGGCTTCAATTGTTGTTCGCAACGTGCTGGCCGGATTCGCTGCGGACCGGATGATTCCATACGACATCACTATTGCGAAGCGGAAATTCTTCGGGCAAGAAAAGAAGCAGTTGTTCTTCGTGAGTTCTATGCTGGTCTCGTCGCTGACCATATCGCTCGGGCACCTCGCTGACTTTTTGTACGCGCCGACGAATCTGCTGTTGCTGTATCGGTATGTTCCGTCGGGTGAGATATCGCGTTACGCGGCCGCGCTGCAGTTCGATGCCGCGTTGATGTTGATTGTGGGCGGACTTGGCGCGTGGCTCTTGCCGAGGTTTGCGGTGAGTCTGGCGTCGGGGAACTTCAAAGCCGCACGCAGGGAGTATGTGAAGAGCACATGGACTGTGCTCTGCATTCTGATTTTCGCCGCGATGACGGTGGTGATCTGTGCGCCGGTGCTGTTCAGGATATGGCTCGGCGAGATGCCCGCCGGACAGTGGTTGATTCTTACGATGGTCATGGTTCACACGGTGATCGGCGGGACGAGCATCACGGGAAGGGCGTTGCTATTGGGCGGCGGCCATGTGCGTGCGTACACGATCGCCGCGATCATCGCGGGCGTGTGCAATGTCGTGTTGGCGTACGTTTTTGTGGCGGTCTTGGGGTGGGGAGCGGTCGGCGTCGTCTTTGCGACGATTCTTGTGACGGCTGTGCGGTGCGGCATTTGGATGCCATGGTTCGTGCTGCGCAAGCTAGACGAAAACGATCGCGCCGTTACGACGCACCTCGACGAAACAGCACGGCCGGGACGGTTTTGAAGAGGATCATGAGGTCTGAAATCGGGTGACGCGTGCGGGCGTAGTTCATGTCCATTCGCATCCAATCATCGAACTTTACGCGGCTGCGACCTTCGACTTGCCAGATGCAGGTCAGGCCTGGCGTAACGTCGTGACGGTGGCGTTGCCAGCCCCGACATTGTGCGGCCTCTTTGACGGGCAACGGTCGCGGACCGACGAGTGTCATGTCGCCGCGCAGAATGTTGAAGAGCTGCGGAAGCTCATCGAGGCTGGTCTTACGAAGGAACCCACCTACGCGGGTGATGCGAGGGTCTTTTTTCAGTTTGAAAGCCGGGCCGTCCTGCTCGCTGTGGGCTCGAAGCTGCGGTTGTAATTTCTCGGCGTTGACGACCATCGTGCGGAACTTGAACATCCCGAATGCGCGTCCGCCGAGCCCGGTACGAACCTGCTTGAAGATAACCGGGCCGGGATCAAAAATTTTGATGATCAACGCGATGAGAACAAATAGGGGGATTGCGAGCGTGATAACCGTAACCGAGACGCTGATGTCGAGAAGCCTCTTCCACCATGGAACGGGAAGCGCGAACATGGTGTGCATTGGGAGAATTGGCACGTCCAGGCTTCCGCTGTCGTTTCGACGGTCGTGAAGGTGTAGATCGAACCGCGACTGCAATGAAGCGGCCGAGGTTGGGACGGAGTTGTTCGTGGCTGGGGTTCGATCTTTTCCATAGTTACTGCCAGAGCCGATGCTATTTACGTCGCTTACTCCGTGTGAGTTGTAAATCCGACGGTCCGAATGCCCCGACCCGCTTTGAGGCGGCGTGGGTTGGTCATCCGACGGATCAGGATAAGTGTAGATGACGCTCGAAGGTTTATGCTTTTCGCGCCGGACCGCTCGGATGACGCGCCGTGTAAACAACGATGCGCCGTTGGCATCTGTATCAGGCAGCACGACGCAAAGGGTTTCTTGATCGATATAGCCCAGTTCGTCAGTTTCACGAACGAGTTTCAGGACATGGCGTGCAAGACGATTCAGGCTTCGGTTGTCCTTAACGTCGACGAGTCTCAATAGCAGAATCGAGAACACGCCCTTTTGCCGATCGCAACGAGCTCGCTCACGACGCAACATCCCCTGCATTTGCGCGGGAGTGTAAAGCGATTGAAGCTTTCTTTGTCCGTCAGCGGCAGCCTTTGCGGCGCGCAGAGTGGGTGCAATAGCGTTGCGAATACGTGAAAATGGCATTTTCTCCTGACTCCTTCTTTTCTCATCTGATCTGCGCCCCTCGATTTGCGCGGATCAGACTTTCGATTCGGATCGAACGTGAATAACGCTGTCGATTGTGTGTGCCCATTCGCTTTTCGGCACAAACTGTGTTGGCATTTAGTTCAGGGTCGGCCTTTCCATATTCTCCGGCTCGGGACGGTGATTAGACTGATTTGTGGTTGATTGATTCAATATCGCAATTTTTGTGTGTGACTTGCCGTTTGCGGGAAGAACATCGCGATCCCTGAGACGGGAGTCAATCGCGTCGATCGCGCTGGAGTGAGTGGACGACGGGGTTCTGGGCCGAACAGTGGGGATGGGCACTCCAAAAATCGACGCGGGAACGTAAGCGCGAGAAGCGGCTAGCTCCGGCGAGGTCGTGACGTGGTCGTGCGTCGAAACCGTATGGTCGGTCCCGTTCGCCTTTGCGATCAACCGAGACTCTACGGCCTTTGACTGAGTCGTGACCGCTGGTGATCGATCGGCGGACGCGTCTGGTTCCGGCTCGGGCAACCGCTGAGCGAGGACTTCAGCTGATATGGAACGATTCGCGGCCTCAGACGACTTGATGGTATCGACCGGTAAAGCACTCAACGGTTTTGGAAAGCTGGGATCCCGTTCAGAATTCGGACGCACGACCACGCCGACCACATTCGCACCCACCATCGTCAGTCGGTCGATCGCCGTCGCAAGTGCATTGTGATCGAATGGCGGTCCCTGGCGAACGACGAGAACGGTCGAATCGACGGCATTCGCGACGACGCGGGCATCATCGTCGATGTTGGCCTGGCCGGCGTCGAAAATGACGTGGTCGTATGCGGCGGTGAGTTGATTGATGATCTCGACGAGCCGATCTGAGTTCAGCAGCGACGCTGTCTTGATATCGGCCTGACCGGCAGTAAGCACGTCAATATTCGCGTCGGAGGTCGACTGAATGAGCGTATGAAGCTTTGCCCCGGCGAGCGCTTCGGTGAGCCCTTGACCGTTGTGCAGTCCGGCCAATTTATGGGCCGCAGGCGAATTATAATTCAAATCGACGAGCAATACCTTTAGTTTCTTGTTCGACATTGCGATGGCGAATTCGAACGTCGAACGCGTTTTCCCTGTCGCCGGGAGCGGCGACGTAAACAAGAGCGTTGCGGGAAGGCAGTTTTTCTGACCTACACGAACAGCGAGTTGGGTAACCAGGTCGCCACATGGATCGAGCGCGCGCAGCCGAAGGGTGACAAGCGAATCCTGTGCGACGCACAGTCCGTCCGTTCCACGTCTTGTACGCACGGTTGCGAGTCCGATCCCGCCCAGCAGTCCGAGCAAGGAGCCCTTGACGATGGTGGGCCAGAGTAGCGGCGTCGGCGGATGCGCGGGGTGGTCGACACGTGCCTGTGAGATGATGTCGATCAGCGGCGCACCGGCGGAAGCGCTGACCTGAAGCAGGTCAGACTGTTGATCGATTCGCGTGAGACGCGTCGACGCAGTTCGAGCTGCGACTGCGGCGTCGGCGAGACTCTGGGCGTGGGGCGAAAGAGTTTTCGCCAGTTCAAGCGACTTTTTGAACTCGCGATCGAGCTGCCTTTGTTGTTCAAGCAGCGATTCGAGTTTGACTGCCGCCGCACCTAGAACCTCACGATTAAGTGGTTTCAAATTCGCGAGTTCGCGCTGCAACTTGTTCACGGTGGTCTGATGATTCGAGTTTGCACTCGTTGGAGGCTTTGTGTCGGAATCTCCCCAAAAGTTGGAGGATAGATCGCCTGATACCAGACTCGACGTGCTTTTCCGAAGCTCAATAATTCTATCAATCTGGCCTTGGGCTTGAGCGCGAGCTTGCTTCAGCTGCAGTGTTGCATCGAGTGCGGGGGTGTCTTTCGGGGCTGGCATCGAAGTTGAAGCACCGGTCACGGTTGTGTTCCCGAGAATGATTGTACTCGCGACTTCAGAAGACGAGTCAGCCGCTTGTTCTCGGAGCATACGCTGGGCGATGATAGTCTGATCTAGTCCAACAGGATTTATCCCGGCACCGACGGCCGCGAGGTCGAAAATCTCGCTGGTGATTGTGATCTGCTCTTGGAGTCGTGCGCGGTCGTCGGCGACTGCGATAAGCCGATCGATCGCACGTGCGGCCGGCGGCTTGGAAATATCGGATCGCAGCGCGTGGAGACGGTCCTTATAAATTGCGAACTCAGCGGCGGCATTTTGATGCTGCTGCTTCAGTGATAAATTAAGCTGCGGGAATACGCCGCGCTCGGATCCGGTCTGATGATGGCGATAGGCGGTGACGATGGAATCAACCACTCTTTTTGCTTCATCCGGGTCGTAAGCGTCGAATGTGACGATCAACCCCCGCCCGGCAGTAGCCTGAATTGAAAGTGACTTACGCAGCAGGTCTGCGGGCAAAGAGACGCCATTAAAAGCGCGGAGCTTGCCGAATTCACCTTCTCCACTGGCGAGACTAAGCACAGCGGGCGAGCGCATAATCTCGGCCTCGTCGACCAGGAACTTCGACTGTTTGGATGAAGTGGTACGAGATGCGAAAGCTCCGACAAAACCGGTGGGAGGCATTACGCTGATCTCTGCGACCGCAGTATAGGTGCGCGGAATCAGCACGACACAAAATGCAGATATCGCTGCACCGATCACGATGCCCAAAGCGATCGTGCCGCGCTGCGAAATCACACGCGTAACGGTTCCTCTTGAGCCGGAACGGTGGGGGTTCGGACGAATGCTTGGGCTGAACTTTGACATGCACTGCCTTTTTGGCCAACGCTTACGACCGCTGTTTAGTAGCCTCAGGATCTCAGAGACACGCAGCGCGACAGACAATGATCTACCTGATTGTAACGACTACGTCCTTTTATATATCAGGCACATCGCCCTGTGCCTTATGCAGATTTTGGTCAATCGCGTTTTCACGAATGGCGTAATGCACGGTTGTGGGAATCTGTAACGCGCGTAACGGCATGGAGCTTACCAGACGGCCCCTTTTCGCATTTTCGGACGTGTTCGACAAATCTTCACACCGCTTTTCAATATTACTGTAAAAAAATTAATGCGTTGTTGCATTATCTCGGCTAAACCCTTTGGCATGCCCACCTCAACGCCGAATTTATCTCTGCTGAACGTCGAAATCTGGGATGCCACAGGAAACAGACGTCAGGTAGTCGAGCTACCGGCCGACGCCCCTGTGGAGAGGATCATTGCCGTGTTGATCGAGAAGCTTCGATTTCCGCGTAATGGTCCGGATGGCCACCTTCTAAGTTATAAGCTTCAGCATCGAACCACAGGCCGACAATTGCTGGATTCTGATACACCCCTATCTGCGGGAGTAAAATCGGGAGATGTGATGCGACTTATTCCGGAAATCACCGCGGGCGTGATAATGCGACGCTCATGAGCACGAGCGATACAAATCATTCGACGAAAGTCATTTCACTTTTCGATGACGACCGCTTTTCGCGATTCGATCTAATTTCCTGGTGGGACCAATCACGTCTGGCCCGAGCTCGTGTGGTCGTCGTAGGTGCGGGTGCACTGGGAAATGAGATCGTCAAGAATCTCACGCTGCTGGGCGTGGGCAACATCGTCGTGATTGACATGGACAGAATTGAAGCGTCGAACCTCACGCGGTCGGTTCTATTTCGCGCCCGGGATGTCGGCAGGTTCAAGTGCGAAGTCGCAGCCGAACGGGCGCGAGAGATCTGGCCCGAACTTATAATCAGGCCACTGCCGATCGACGTGATTAATTCGTGCGGAGCGGGCGTGTTTCGCTGGCCAGACGTCGTGATCGGCGGGCTCGATAATCGCGAAGCGCGTCTGGCAATTAATCGGCACTGCTTTCGGCTGGGCGTCGCGTTCATTGACGGCGGCATCGAAACGATTCAGGGCATCGCCCGCGTCTTCAAACCCGACCCGGCCGGGCTTGCTCCGTGCTACGAATGCACACTGAGCCGGCAAGATTGGGAACTCATTCAGCAAAGACGCGCGTGCAGCATGCTGACGCGTCAACAGCTCTTGACCGGGCACACGCCCACGACGCCGACGATCGCGTCGATTATCGCGGGCATTCAAGTGCAGGAGGCGGTGCGAATCTTGCACGGTATGAACACGCGTAGCGGCTGCGGCTTGTTGTTCACCGGCGATGGCGGCGCGGGTGGCGGCAGTACGGGTGGCGGCAGTGCGGGTCAAAATGATTCTGCGGACGCGACTTTCCCACAGACGTTCAACGTCGATTACACCCGAAAGCCAGATTGTCCCGCACACGAAACGATCTCGCACGTTCTGGAATTTCCCGGCCGATCGAACACGACCACCGCAAGCGCTGTGCTGAGCTTCGCCGCGCAGAAAATGGCTGAATCAAACGACAAGCCAATTTCCGAGTGGAGTATCGACCCCGCACGCGATATCGTCCGCGCCTTGGTCTGTCCGGCATGCGGCAATAGTCAGGATATTTTCAAACCCGTCGGACTTCTGAGAGAAGGGCAGGCGACTTGCCCGTGCGATGGAAAGACGAGCAGGCGAGTGGAGTTGCTCGGGATGATTAAACTCGGTCACGCCGACGCGGGCCGGACGCTTTTAGAGCTCGGCTTTCCGCCCTTCGAGATTGTGCTCCTGCGACGAACCTTAACTATGACCGAAATAGAGAACGCAGCTTCACACTTGATCGGCGTAGAAATCTCCGGCGATCTCAACGAAGTGCTCGGGGACGGACTCGCCGCGGCCGCGAGAGAATCGATCACGATTGAGTGAGGATGCGACCAACTGCGAAGGCTTCTCAACAACGCTGGACGTGCAATGTTGAACAAACAAATTTTTGCGGCCAGCTCAGCTTCGGCGTTGATCGAGCAGTTCGCAGGCCATCTCCGCGACATGAATTGAAGCGCCGGATGCGTTCACTTTCTCAACAATACTTGCGATCGCAGCACGCTGCTTTTTTAAGAGTTCCGGAGATTCAAGCAGCCGAAGTGCCGCATCGCAAACGGGCTTCACGCTTCCGTACCATGGAATGAATTCCTGCACGATATGCCGCGACGGCTCGTCTCGCCCGTTTGCTGCGAGGAGGTTCACCATGGCGTAGGTGCGAGTGCGGATAATCCATCTGCCGACGGCGTGCCAGAGAAACCTGCTGCCTTGGTAGACCACGATCATCGGCACACCAAGAGCGGCAAGGTGCAGCGTTGCGGTGCCCGAGACGGTGATCGCAAGCCCACAGCCGGACACGGCGCGATCGAAGTCATTACGGATCAGCTCGAATCGCGAGTCGCCGCCGACGATCTGCGCGACGACATCGTGTGTGACGTCGGTTGTAGGAATGACAAACCGAGTGGCCGGGCGCTGATGTAAAATATCGAGCGCGACCTTGAATTGCCTTGGAAAATTTGACCGCGCGATCGATCGCCTCGACCCGCAGGGCAGCGCAACTCGATACGGATCACCCGGCAGGATCTCGTGCCTTGGTTGGTCAAAAAGCGGATGGCCGACATAGGTGGCCTTCACCCCGCGCTCACGAAAGAAGGCTTCTTCGAACGGCAATATACACGCGAGTTGATCTGCCACGCGGGCGAGTTCCTTCACGCGACCTTCGCGGCTGGCCCAGGCTTGAGGCGCGATGTAGTAGAGCACGGGCACGCCGAAAGATTTGGCCAGTCGTGCGAAGTGAACATTCATCGTCCAGGAGTCGCAGCACACGTGCAGGTCGGGCTTATTGGTCGCGTAGAGTTGTGCGACGAATGCAAGGCGCTGCTTCATCTCGCGAGCACGAAGCAGGCCGCGCCATCCCATCGCGGCGTTGCGTACGGTGTCAAAGAAGACGTTCACCCCGGCCGATTTGAGTGCGTCGCCGCCCAGTGCGCTGATTTCAATGTCGGGTCTCAGTTGTCTGAGCGAGCGGACGAAGTGAGACGCATGAACATCGGCGCTGTGCTCTGCGAGGGTAATCATCACGCGCTTTAATTGGGCCGTGGTATTCGACGTCATGGATGAAACTTTCGCGACTGACAAATTGCGGCTTTGAGCAGCTCCTGATATTGCGGCGAATCAATCTCGATGCATCCGAAAGTGCTGAGATGTCGCGTGACGGCCTGCGTATCGAGAAGCAAAAAGTCGCGTGCGCGCAGTTGTTTCACCAGAGCGACAAGTGCGACTTTGCTCGCGTCGGTTTTCGTGTGAAACATACTCTCGCCGAAGAACGCAGCACCAAGGCTCACACCGTAAAGTCCGCCAACGAGTTCGCCTTCGAAGTACGATTCGACGCTGTGTGCAAAACCAAGACGATGCAGTTCGCAGTAGATGTCGATGAGTTCGTCGGTGATCCACGACGCATCGGGCCTGACAGACATACAGCGTGTCATGGTGTT
>JBBQKP010000099.1:0-11873 GCA_038326995.1 Tepidisphaerales bacterium | reverse complement strand
GCGCTGATGGTCGAAGATCAGCACGCCTATCTTTCCCTCTCGGCCGCGCAGAAGCTCGAAGAATCAGACGCCGATCGACCCGCGAGTCTTGCCGCAGCGCTAGTCGCGGCGATTCGCACGCCCGAGTCGATCTCGGCGGTTTCGCTTCGCATTCTCGATATCGCGCTGCGGGTCGCGCCCATGGGCAATAAGTGGCTGCTTTCGGACCTCCTGGTGTGCTGTGAACTTGCGATGGCTTCCGTTCGGAGCGGGATTCACAATGTACGGGTGAACCTCGCCGACATCGGCCCAGGCGAGCGCGTCATGGTCGAACGCGAGTGTGACGAAACGCTCGCACGGGCGGTGGTGTTGGTCAGGCAAGTCGTGCCGCTGATTCAAAAACTGCAAAGCGAATAAAGAGCAGGAAGTGCGACCATGGCGAGTGACCCGCGCGACTACAAGCTCGATATCAGCTCGCTGAAATCCGAGTCGAAGGATGAACCCGCGTCCCGTGAATGGCTGTCGGTCATGTTCGCGTGCTGCTCGGTCTACCAGCGCGTGTACAAGTTGCCGCAGAAGTCTGAGTATGCCGGCAGGTGCCCACGGTGCGGAAAAGCAGTACGATTCATTGTCGGCAGCGGCGGGACGTCGAGCCGATCGTTCGTTGTGGAATAGCCGCATTCAATACGGCTTGTGCGAACGCGTGTGATTCATGGAGGAGCGAATCGGATGAGCAGTTCAGTGTCGACTAATTTTAATCAAGGCGGCTTTAACCTGCGTCGGCCCCTGGGCGTGTGTAGCGTCACGGGCGCGCGGATTGAGCCCGGCGAGGCATTTATTACTGCCTTACGTGACTCGATCGAAGCTGACTCGCAACTCGCTTTCGAGCGAGTGGATGTGAGCGAAGCAGCCTGGGCAAACTTTGATCGCGCGGGCGTTATCGCGTTCTGGAAGACGGCCATGCCCAGGGCCGAAGAGAAAAAAAAGCTTCTCGTCGATGATGCGTTGTTGTGCGATCTGCTCACTCGGCTTGACGGCGTGGAAGATCCTGCGAAGCAGAATTTTCGCTTCGTGCTCGCTTTGATTCTCATGCGAAAGAAACTCGTCGTTCTTGAATCCACCCGACGCGGACCGGATCAGGACGTGTGGCTTCTCCGGTTCCGTGGGAAGGACGACACGTTCGAGGTGATCGACCCGCGTCCCGGCGAGGAACAGATCGCCATGGTTCAGGAACAGCTGGGCGAGATTCTCAATCAGGACGTACCATGATCCGGCACGTTTACGCGTTCCTTTTGATGTTGACACTGCTCGCGTCCGGATGTCGATCCGTCGGCAACACGCCTGCGCAAATTCAGAAATATACGGGCCCGGTCGAGCCGCTCGATGTTGTTGTATCTCGCTTCAATCAGAACAGCCAGCAAATCCAGACGCTCTGGGCGGCGGGGAGTTATGAAGCGAATCTTGTCGACGCGAAAGGAAAGAAGATTTTCGTCAACGGCGACGCGACTCTGCTGTTTGGTCGTGAGGCGAAGTTCAGACTTTTCCTGAATAAGATCGGCAATCGCCTGTTCGACGCCGGCAGTGATGGCAGTCGTTTCTGGCTCGTCGGCTATGAAGGCGTCGATACCGCGTGGGTCGGCTCGCTCGCGGGTTTTTCGGTGCGCGAGCAGAGTGACATCCCGGTCCGGCCCGACATGCTTCTGGAAGTTTTAGGGCTGTCGCTCGTGCCGGTGGATTTGCTGAACGGGCCGATCATCACGCAGCGATTCAATCCGGATCAGGATGTTTACATGCTGACGTTCGCGTCGGTGGATTCGAAGCGTAAGGACCGGTATGTCGTCTCGCGCGAGGTATGGCTCGACCGCAAGACATTTTTACCGACGTGGGTTTTTCTTCATGACGCGGACGGACAGGTCATGTTGCGTGCGCGGCTGAGCGGGCATGTGCCCATCGGTAAGGACCAAGGTGCAGGAAAAGTTGCCCGGGTATTCGACATTCTCGTGCCCCAATCCGGCAGCAAGCTGGTGCTAAAATTGAGTGATGTGCGACCCCGCCGGGGCGTGGTTCCGTCGGCCGCGAGTTTCGCGTTCTCGCCAGAGCGTGCGGGTGTGGGTACTGTCATCGATCTTGATCTTCCTTCTCATGGCCCAATCCCGCGCGACTAATTACTCTTTCAGCCACATGACTTTTTCAGGCCTCCTTCATCAACCGCACTTAAAAATTGTGCCGTCTAACAGCGGCAGCTTTTGCGGCCGCATTCTGTGTTTGGTGTTCGCCATAGTCCTGCTCGCTGCGGGGTCACGCGCATGGGCACAGGAAGCGACACGAGAATTAGAAATCGATACGACAGTTGTTTCGACGACCGCACCAACATCCGCCGGCGTTACACTCGTGACGCAGGCCGTCGTCGGCCCGTCCGTGCTCGCCGAAGCCGGTCCGGCAAACTACTGGATCATCGTGCGGGAACGTTTGCCCGCGGAGGGCGGCGTCGTCACCGTCATTCGTGGCACGGAACTAACCGTCGGCAAGCCGCTGAGCTGGCGCTACATCTCGACCTTGAGCCGGCCCGTCATCGCGACTGCCGCGATCGATCGCCGCCTTGCCGTGCTTTACGCGGACGGGTCGTGGCAACTCGTGTGGCAGGGCTCGGTCGCTCAGGGTCCAGTCCCGCCCGACGGGCTGGTGCTGCGGACGATTGCCGGTGCGGGCAATCACATGATCGCGCTGGCCTCGCCGATCGGCGGATCGTCGACTGCGCTGAGATTACTACGCTTCGACAACGGCTGGACTGACCTTGGCGAAACGCCGATTCAGGCGAGTGCGACTGGCTCGGTCTTGCCAATTTCCATTGACGAAGTACAAGGCGGCAGTGTGATCGCCAGTGTCATTGGCATCGATGACACGGTGTCGGTCTGGAGCCGCGATCAAGCGGGCAAGTGGACGGAGCTTCCAAACATCGACACGTCGATGCCGCAACCGCATTCTGTTGTCGAGTGGGCAAAAGTCGTGAACGCGCCCGTGCCGACGATCGCGATCGGTCGCGGCGGAAGTTCGATCGAACTTCGCTCGTTCCAACAGACCAAGTGGACCGCGCCAGTCGTGCTTCCCATCAAACCCAAACTCGCCGGAACCAAAGCAACGAGTGCTTCAGTCGGATCAGACGTCCGCATTATCTGGGCTGAAATAGACGGGCTATACGAGTCCAGCTTTTCCAACGCGGGCAAGCCGCTTGGCGAGCAGCCTTCGGTCATTCCCACACCACGCGACCCGTCATATGTATCAGGTTGGGACAGCATCATGACGCTATTGATGCTCGCGCTGCTGGCGGTTGCGCTGTCGACAACGAGCTGGCGCGGCGTGCCGGAAGTTGACATCGAAAAAGTGCGAGCACTCCTTGCCCCATTGGGTAGACGCTTTATCGCGGGGCTGATCGATGCGACGCCGTTGATCGGCGCGTTTTTCTGGATCGCGCTTCTTGCACAATCGACCAATCAGGACCCGTGGCAAGGGATGACGACGCAGCAGGAAATCATTTTCGGAATCGGACTTGGCGTCTACATTCTGCACACGGCTATCTTGGAAATGCTCACGGCCCGATCGCTGGGCAAATGGCTGACCGGGCTTCGCGTCGTCGGCTCCGACGGGCTCCGTCCGGGAAGGGGCCCGCTTCTGCTTCGAAACCTCATGCGGCTGCTTGATCTCTATCTCGTGCCGCTCATGCTCGTTTGGTTGACGCCTATGCGGCAAAGGCTTGGCGACATCGCGTCGCGGACGTTTGTCGTACTCGCGTCGACACGCGATGCGCCAACAGATTCGTCAGCACCATCATCGGCAACCACGCCCGTGCCAGGCGATTCAGTTTCGGGCAAGGGGCCGCAATCTGGTCAACCGTCTGGTCAACAGCCGGGTCAACAGCCGGGTCAACAGTCTCACAGCGATTCGACCGATAAGTCTTAAGCAGAAGCGAACAGTCCGAAAAGTGGAAGATTGCAGAAATTTTGAACCATGAAGCGACGATCGGTTTCCATCCTCAAGAATTTGGCGAAATGGCTCGTGGCGGGCGTGGGTATTTTCATTATCGCCCGCTTCATCACCATTCGCGATCAGGTCATGGTCGTGGGCAATGCGCCCACGCTCACCGTCACACAGGCCGCCATCGTTGAGGCCAGGTCTGCCACGGGCGAACGGCATAACCCGCTTGAAACCGACACGACGTTCGTCGTCGAAATGTCAGACTCCGGCGAATCCAGAACCATTTCACGCGATGACATAGTCAACGCACCGGACCGCAAAACAGTGGACGTGAAAATCGGCGATGAGGTTGTCGCCGCCGAGCTTCGCGGCATGACGATTGAAGGCGACCTTCAGCGCAATCCCACCGTCACCCATCTGCTCATCACCGATCCTCAGGCCGCGACGAGTTACAACGCGGGTGCAGCAAATGGAAAGTGGATCACGCCCGATCAAGTCAGCGGCGAGTTCAAGCTGCTCGCGCCCAGGCCTCTCATTCAGCGCGGGCTTGCTTCCTTGGTTCGCGAGGCCAATCCCTGGCTTCTGGTGGCCGCGGTGATGGTGTTTCCGGGATGCTTTTTGCTGACGACGTTGCGGTGGCACTTGCTGCTGAAAGTGCTCGACATTCGCCTGCCAATCCGCCGGACGTTCGCGCTCAATATGGTCGGGTCGTTTTATAACAGCTTCCTCCCTGGCTCGACCGGCGGCGACATTATCAAGGCCTACTACGTCGCCAAGCAAACGCCTCACAAAACACGAGGCGTGATCAGCGTCTTCGTCGATCGAGTCGTCGGACTCATGGCACTTGTCATGATGGGTGGCTCGCTTTCGGCACTGCAGTATTTCATGAGCGACAATCCAACCTCGCCCACAGCAGTGGTGTGCAGGCAGGTCGCGTTGGTGTGCGGCGTGATCTTGGTCGGTTTCATCGTCGGGTCAGTCGTCATGCTCTCCGACCGAATCCGCCGCGGCACGGGAATGGAATTCATTCTCAAAAAACTTCCGATGCAGAAGCTGATTGGAAATGTGCAGCACGTCGGACAAATGTACAAGCGTCGCCCGCTGCTGATTCTGGCGGCGTTTCTCATCACTTTGCCAGTTCACCTGACCGTCGTCATCAGCGCGATGCTGGCGGGACATGCCTTTGGTTTGCCGATTTCAGAGGCGTTTTACTTCGTGTGTGTGCCCGTGATCAAGCTCGTAAGCGCAATCCCGATCAGCCCGCAAGGTGCGGGCGTGATGGAAACGTTTGCGCTCATTCTAACGAGCAAACAAGGCGCAACCGCCAGTCAGGCGCTGGCCCTTGCGATGAGCATTCGCGTCGTCGAATTAGTTTGGAGTCTTATGGGCGGGTTGTTTGTACTCAAAGGCGGGTTCTCATTGCCCACCGACGCCGCCGCTGAGGAGATTGCAGTCGAAGGCTCGCTGCACGAGAACGCGCCGCCGAATAATCACAACGTCGACTCGGCATCAAATGTTGACGCATCCGTGCCTGTCTCGCGTTAGACTTGCCTTATGTCTGTTCCTCCAAATTTAGGTCGATTTGTCGGCGTCGTGCTTCGATCAGATACGCCCGAAGATTCAAAAAAATGCCTCGCAAAACTCGTCGGTGAAAGTCACGGCGTGGCTGCGGGCTTTACCGATAATCCCGGCGTCGCGGGTGCTGCATTTGTGGTCGAAGTCGATTCGCTCGAACACACTCTCGCGCGTCGGCACGCATTGCACTTGCGCGTGCTCGACCCGCGCTCGATGCACGACAGCAAGCCGGCCGCGGTCGTCCGGCACGACGCCGGTCTGGTTTTCATTCTTGTCGAATGCACGAAGAAACAGACTGCAGCGCAGAACGTTGCGACGACTTTCGACGGCGCACTTTTCGCAGGTGCTCCACCAGAAAAAATCGTGCCCAAGAAGGATGAGCTGGCTCGGATTTATCTGTCGATCGGCCGGACCGCCGACGACTTGCCTTACACGCCCGAGTTCGAGTCATTGTTCGAGCAATACGGAGAAGTGATGGAGGGGCGAAAGATCGATCATGCAGAAGTCTGGCGACAGCTTTTGACGATGCGAAAGGCGAAGCTGCTTCCGCGTCTTGGCCCGGCGATCACCAGGCCTCCCGAGGTGAAGCCTGAGGAGAAGCAACATCTTCGCGCGTTGCTGGGCGCGGACATTGGTCGTCGCGACCGCTTGCCGTACAGCAAGCGATTTTCCGAAATCTCAGACGGTTTCAACGCCACGCGCCGAAGGCCGATGTCGCCGCACCTGCTCTGGCGGCTGATCGCGACGCTGGCGAAGTAGAGTGATCGAACGGAAACATGTGACCTTAAACAGTGCGTTCGCTCGACTCCGAGCGGGCTTGGGTCTAATCTTGACTCCCCGGTTCACAGTCTGCTTTGACCTGGAATTGAGAACCAACAAAAGAACAACTCCCGATCAACTCACATGACCACCGCAATTCTTCCAGACGGCAGCCGACGCGAACTTCCCGACGGATCCACGGTCATGCAGCTCGCCGAATCCATCGGCCGCGGTCTCGCGAAGGCGGCCGTCGTCGGGCGCGTGGATGACAAGCTCGTCGATCTGTCTTTCGTCCTCACTGGCGAACACAAGGTCTCGATCGTCACCGACAAAGACCCTGACGCACTTGTCGTCATTCGCCATTCCACCGCCCACGTACTTGCCCAGGCGCTTCGAAACCTCTACGGCGCCGATCTGCAGTACACCATAGGCCCTGTGATCGACAGCGGTTTTTACTACGACATTCAGTTCCCTGCGGGTACAAAGATCAGCGTCGATGATTTTTCCAAAATCGAGGCGGAGATTCAGAAGCTCATCGACGCGGATTTGCCTTTCTCGCGAACCGACGTGTCGTGCGACGAGGCGCGAACGCTATTGAAAAACGAGAACCAGCGGTTCAAGGACGAGATCATCTCCGAGCTTCAAACGGGCGGCGAAAAATCGGTTTCGATCTATCGGCAGGGCGACTTCACGGACCTGTGCCGCGGGCCTCACGTACCTTCGACAGGAAAGATCAAGGCGTTCAAACTCTTGTCGGTTGCGGGCGCTTATTGGCGCGCCGACGCGACGCGAGAGCAGCTCACACGAATTTACGGTACGGCCTTCACCGACAAGAAAGTCCTCGACCTTCACCTCAAGCAACTCGACGAAGCCAAGAAGCGCGATCACCGCGTCATCGGCCCGGCCCTGGGTCTTTACACCATCGACGATCAGGTCGGCCAGGGCTTGGTGCTGTGGAAACCCAAGGGCGCGATCGTTCGACAGGAGCTGCAGAATTTCATCGGCGAGCACCTTCGTCGCCAGGGCTATTCGCAAGTCTTCACTCCCCACATCGGCCGGCTCGACCTCTACAAAACCAGCGGGCACTTTCCGTATTACCGCGACAGCCAGTTCCCGCCGATCGTCGACCGCGAATTTTCACAGCAACTCGTCGAAGAAAAGTGCTCGTGCGCTGATCTTGCGAATCGCATGGAGAAGGGCGAGATCGACGGCTATCTACTTAAGCCGATGAACTGCCCGCACCACATCCGAATCTACGCGAGCGACCCGCACAGCTATCGCGATCTGCCTATCAGGCTTGCGGAATTCGGCACGGTGTATCGCTGGGAAAAGTCAGGCGAGCTCGGCGGCATGACGCGCGTTCGCGGCTTTACTCAAGATGATGCGCATCTTTTCTGCACCGAAGAACAAGTGCCCGCGGAAGTGCTTGGGTGTCTTGAGCTTGTGAAAATTGTGCTGGGCACATTGGGCATGAACGACTATCGCGTGCGCGTGGGCCTGCGTGATCCGGACAGCGCGAAATATGTGGGCGACCCGTCGCAGTGGGACAAGGCCGAGGCGGCTTGCAAGGCGGCGGCACAGTCGCTGGGCGTGCCGTTCACGACAGAGCCCGGCGAGGCCGCGTTTTACGGGCCGAAAATTGATTTCGTCGTCAAGGACGTCATCGGTCGCGAGTGGCAGCTCGGCACTGTTCAGGTCGATTATCAACTGCCCGTCCGCTTTGATCTCACCTACATCGGGGCCGACAACAAAGCGCATCGCCCGGTGATGATTCACCGCGCCCCGTTCGGCAGCATGGAGCGTTTCATCGGCGTCCTTATCGAACATTTCGAAGGCGCGTTTCCCCTGTGGCTTAGTCCGGTGCAGGTGGCGGTTTTGCCGATCAGTGATAAATTTGAGGCGTACGCGAAGGAGATTGAAACCGCGCTGAAGTCGGCCGGGGTGCGGGTCGATCTCGACACCACGCCCGACAAGATCGGCGCGAAAATCAGGCGGTCGTCGATGGAGAAGGTGCCCTACATGATCATCGCTGGCGAGAAGGAGCAGGCCGACCGAACCGTGTCCGTTCGACACCGCACCGAGGGCGATAAGGGGGCGATCCCGCTTGACGCGTTCGTCGAGCAGATGAAGAGCACGATAAGCGAGCGGAGGTAGGCCGCATGAGGACGGAGCGAGAGTTACGCGAAGAAGAAAGAATCTCAATTTCTGCAACCGGAGGAACCATGTCCGAGTCCACAAGCAGCAACAACATCCAGAGTTCGATGACCGAGACGCGCGTGTTCAATCCGCCCGCGGAGTTTTCCGCCAAGGCTCACATTAAGTCACTCGAGCAGTATCGTGAGATGTACCAGCGATCGATCGACGACCCCGAAGGTTTCTTCGGCGACGTCGCAAAAGAGTTGACGTGGTTCAGCCCGTGGACGCGCGTTCTTGATTGGAACGTGCCCGATGCACGGTGGTTTGTCGACGGAAAAACCAACCTTGCCTACAACTGCCTTGATCGGCAGATCGCAGCGGGCAAGGGGGACAAGATCGCGCTAATCAGCGAAGGTGAGCCCTACGCAGACGGCAAGGCGACCGACGTTCAGACCTACACCTATTCGCAGCTTTTGGTCGAGGTCAACAAGTTCGCCAACGGCCTGAAATCCATAGGCGTCTCGAAGGGCGACCGCGTCACAATCTACATGCCCATGACCGCCCACGCCGTCATCGCGATGCTCGCGTGCGCGCGCATCGGTGCCGCACACTCTGTCGTGTTCGGCGGGTTCAGCTCGCAGGCCATCACCGATCGCGTGAACGACGCGCAGTCGCACTACGTCATCACCGCGGACGGCGGGTATCGACGCGGCACGACCGTGAAACTCAAGCAGTCCGTCGATGAGGCATTGAAGCTGACTTCGATCGTGAAGAAAGTCATCGTGCTTAAGCGGACCGGCGAGGCGGTGAATTGGACGGAAGGCCGAGATATCTGGTGGCACGATCTTGTCGGCCCGCAAAGCGACCAATGCCCCGCGACGCCGATGGACAGCGAAGACCTGCTCTTCGTACTCTACACCAGCGGCTCGACCGGCAAACCCAAGGGCATTCAGCACACGACCGGCGGGTACATGGTGGGCACGTACCTCACGAGCAAATACGTTTTTGACCTGCAGGAAGACGATGTGTATTTCTGCACTGCCGACGTCGGATGGATCACCGGCCATAGCTACGTCGTATACGGCCTGCTCAACAACGGCGCGACCGTGCTGCTGTACGAAGGCGCGCCGAACTTTCCGGACTTCTCGCGATTCTGGGACATCTGCGACCGCCACAAGGTTTCGATCTTTTACACCGCGCCGACGGCCATCCGCGCATTCATGCGTGCGGGCGAACAGTTCGTCAGCAAGCACTCGCTCAAGTCGCTGCGATTGCTCGGCAGTGTGGGCGAGCCGATCAATCCCGAGGCGTGGATGTGGTATCACACCAACGTCGGTCACGGCAAGTGCCCGATCGTCGATACGTGGTGGCAAACAGAAACGGGCGCGATCATGATCAGCCCGCTGCCCGGTGCGACGCCGCTCAAGCCCGGCACCGCGACGCTGCCGTTCTTCGGTGTCGACGCGGCCGTTGTCGACAAAGAAGGCAACGAACTCCCCGCCAACACGGGCGGCCTCTTGGTTATTCGCAAGCCCTGGCCGAGCATGCTTCGCGGCATCTTCAACGACCCCCAGCGCTATGCGAAGACCTATTGGAGCGACGTGCCGGGCGTTTACTTCACCGGCGACGGCGCGCGACGTGATGAGGACGGCTACTTCTGGATCATGGGCCGAATCGATGATGTGGTGAACGTCAGCGGGCACCGTCTGGGCACTGCAGAAATCGAAAGTGCGCTCGTCGCGCACGCGAGCGTTGCAGAGGCAGCGGTCGTCGGCGTGCCCCACGAAATGAAGGGCCAGGGTCTGGCGGCGTTCGTCACCGTCAAGACGGGCATCAAGCCCGACGAAGTTTTGCGAAAGCAACTTTCTGATCAGGTCGCCAAAGAGATCGGCAGCTTCGCCAGGCCCGACCAGATCCGCTTTACCGACTCACTGCCTAAAACCCGCAGCGGCAAGATCATGCGAAGGCTGCTTAAAGAAATTGCCGGCGGCGGCGAGGTGAAGGGTGACGTCACAACCCTCGAAGACTTCACAATCCTCGCAAAGCTTAAGGGCGACGAGGCGTGAGGTGTTTCTCGAATCGCAGAGGTCCGAACGAACTGTTGCCGAACCATTTGGCGACGTGTGCGGCACAAATGAGCTTTCGGTTCTTTTGCAACTCGACGAATCGCCAGTTACTCGTCAGCGACCACTTTCGTGGTGTAGATTCAATTTAGCGTCACATCGTCCCCGGCCCACTCCCCGCTCCTGACCCCTTCCTCTATGCGATACAAATGCGTCCTGCTATTCGGTGCCCCGGGTTCGGGCAAGGGAACTCAGGGAAAAATTCTTGGCACAATCCCAGGGTTTTTTCATTCCAGCTCGGGCGACATTTTTCGGTCGATGGATCTGCAATCCGACACCGGCAGGCTCTTCTGGGAATATGCCGGGCAGGGCAGGCTCGTGCCCGACGATGTCACCGTGCGGGTCTGGCGGCAATTCATCAAGGGCATGGAAATGGTGAACCAGTTTCATCCTGAGAGCGAAATTCTGGTCCTGGATGGGATTCCGCGAAGTTTGTCGCAAGCCCGATTGCTCGAAGAGACGATCGACGTCGCGAAGGTGATTTATCTCAATTGCCCTGACAGTGCGAAAATGGTCGAACGACTTAGACGTCGGGCGCTGAAGGAAAACCGCTTCGACGACGCGAAGGAAGATGTCATTCAAAGGCGGCTGGAGGTTTACGATCGCGAGACCAAACCCGTTCTCGAGTATTACAACAAAAACTCTCGGGTTAAGGAAATTGACAGCACGTGGTCGCAAATCCGCGTGCTGAAAGAAATTGTGGAAGTGCTCGTGCCGCTCAAAGAAGAGATGGACGCTGCCAGCAGGTTGAAATCGAAGTAGAAAGACGTTTTTAAGACAAAATAAGAAAACCGGCCGCGATGTGAATCGTTGGTCTTTTTTCGTGTTGATTCAATTTAAATAAAAAGGCCGCACGGCGGAGGTAGAAAGTCCGTGCGGCCTGGCGGAGGAGGATTGTTCTTCTGAAAATTTCGCATCACCATAAAAGGCTTGAAGCGATTCTTTTCAGGCGTTTGTCGCAATTGTTCCCTTTGCGACGAATCTCATAGAGCAATCTTGGTGCCAAGGAAAGGAATCGAGCCGGGCCGCCAAAAATCAGCCCGACGTGAGCGACCTAAAGGTTTGAATTCAACCCCGATCGCGGCTTATAGTGGAGTCCGGGACGATTGCGCTAAGCGGTTTCGTATGTGACTTAGCACAGCAAGAAATCGCCACGAATAACAGGACGTTTCGACTCGCCGACTAAAACGCGTGCATCCTCAACCTAAATGCCTAAAAATCGTGCGGACCGATGCCCGTGATCTGGCCGACGGTTGGATTGCAGACGACGGTTGAAAACAGACGATCAGTGCTCGGTAGGCAAACTTCGAGTGACCAACATATGCCCAG